>JAGOGN010000132.1 GCA_017996675.1 Lachnospiraceae bacterium
TAATATCCCTACGTTGGCATTATCCAAATCAGGTTATGGGTTAAAGCCAAACAGCTTACTCTCAGCCCACTTACGTGAGCACCCCTTGTTCATAATTTAATTACATCTACGATTATACACGTTTTGCGATTTAATGCAACCCCTTAAACTCGATATCGGTAAGTCTGATCTACTAGGTTTACTTCTTTCAGTAGTTTTTCATTACATAGTATCTCTTCCAGTTTTTGATCTGCAACAATTTGATGTTCCTCATTAAACAAGATTGCTCGCGCTGTCAGCTCCTCCAAGAATTCCAGATTATGTGTGGATAGAATAATCGTCTTTCCTCTTGCATTTAATTCTTTCAAAAAATTCATTAACCATCTTTGAGTTTTTGGATCTAATCCATTCCACGGCTCGTCCAGAACAATAATGTCAGGATTCATGGACAGTATACAAGCCAGAGCCACTTTCTTCTTTTCTCCCCCACTTAAATGATAGGGCGTTCGATTCTGAAACTCTTCCAGATTCAATAATCTCAGGCAATCTTCCACTCTTTTTCGAACTTCTTTTTCCTCCAAACCCATTTGTCTTGGAGCAAACGCAATTTCTTCATATACATTGGTGCAAAAAAGTTGGGTATCCGAATTTTGAAAAATAAATCCGATTTTTTGATGCAACCCCTTTGCAAAGGTGGCATCTTTCATGGAACTTTTTGATACCTTGTCACCCTGAAAGTAATATGCTCCCTTTTGTGGAAATAGAATTCCGTTTAGCATTTTTAAAAGAGTTGATTTTCCACATCCATTTGATCCTAATAATGCAACGGATTCACCTGCTGCAATTGTTAGATTAATGTCTTTCAACGCACTAACATTTTCATAAGAAAACTGAACATTTTTTAATTCAATCATCGTTTATAACCTCGCAAAATAAATATATATACCAATTAATACTACTTGAACCGTTAAAAATAGGAAATCGTACCATCCAACATGAAAATCTGTAGTACGGTGATACTCCCCTGAAAAGCCCCGGCACTCCATACTCTCAACCATCTCCTCAGCACGAATTCTGGATGTTAAAAACAAATTCCCCGCTACTCCGGACAACGACTGATATTTTTTATTGTTTTTTCCTACCATTCTAAGGCGTAGCGCATAAAGAGTTTCTAGTGTATATTCCCCTAAAAGAATAATATAGCGCACCGCAATATCAATCACAAATAGCAATAAGTCTGGCAAAAAAAATAACTTTAATGTTCCAGTCAGACGAACCCAGTCTAAACTTTGAGAAAGAATTCCCACCATGGAAACTGTTAACGCTACTTTAAAGACAGTCATAATAGAACTGTAACCATTCCCCATAAAAAAGGCTGGTAACATGATTACAGCTGAAAAAAGCACTCCCCCAGCAGTTAATCGAAGAACTCTGAGGATTTGCTTGCCTTCCATCATACTAATGAGTAAAAGAACATAAACTCCCATCACTCTTAAAAACTGGATATTCCTGGACAAAGAAATGAGAATTAAAAATACAAAAGTAAATGCAACCTGTACCGTTGCATTTACTTTTCTCTCTTTTCTATTTCCAGAATCTTTCGATTTTAATTTTCCAATGATTCCCAGTATCGACATGATACTTTTATCAACAAAGCGATCCCGATCCTTTGGCGGATGATAATCTTCAGAAACAGAAAGCCATAAAAATACGTCATCATCCAAGAGATTTTTTTCTTCTTTCATACGTCTATTGATCTACCTTTTCCTTTACGACGCTTCCGATAACTTTAAAAATAATGAGTAGCAAAGCAACACCAGCTAACGCAGAAAGAATATAACCTGCTATTTCAGGCATACCCTTGATTGCGTAATCAGGCATCATTGCCTCAAAATTAAACCCATCCGTCATTCCTTTTGGCGTGAATCCTAACCGCGAGCCATTTGATATAATGCTACTGATCTCATCCGTCCCCCATTCGCCCCATGCCGTTCCAGTTGCGAGCAATCCGAATGGTGTCAGTAAAATCAATCCCACTAGCAATCCGTAGATTGTCTTGTTCTTCTGTTTTTTCCCTTCGTAGAACGATCCAGGTGAGAGTTTTTTAATATAAATGAGGATAGCCACTGTAAATCCTGCTTCCACAAATCCTGCTAAAAGTAAGTGTGGCAGTGTCATTGCTGGTATGGAAACCGACAATGGATAAGGACAATAAAGAGCCCTTCCTGCGCTATCCTGGAATAACAACGGCTGAATTCCAAATTCGATTGCAGTACATAAAGCTGCTATATTTAATGCAACATAAGAACCAACAGCAGCTCCAATCACTTCTCCTGTTTCCGATTTACTTCTCTCTTTAAAAAATCGGTAAATAAAATATCCTAAAAAAGGAATCACAAATGCCATATTAAAACAATTTGCTCCAAATGCCAGGATTCCACCATCACCAAACAAAAGTGCCTGCAGTAATAATGCAACCGAAACACTAATACAAGCCGCGTACGGTCCTAATAAAATCGCGAGCAAAGTTGCTCCTACTGCATGTCCGGTTGTTCCACCAGGAAGTGGAACGTTAAACATCATCAATAAAAAGGAGAACGCCGCTCCCACTCCAATCATTGGTATTTTCGCCTTTGGGATCTCCACTTTTACTTTTGTTATTGCTCTTGCCCATACTGGCACCATTACAGCCCCCATTACCGCACAGGATGCCGGTGCAAGATAATTATCTGGAATATGCATCGTATAACCTCTCTTTTCTTTTCTCTTAAGATTGATTATACCTTCTGTAAATTCATGTGCAAGCTGGGTAGGGGGTTATTTCTTATAAAACTTTTTGAATTAGTACCAAACATGGATTCCATTCATCCCATAAGGTTGGGAATACTTCTAATTTGCGAAATCCAAGACTTTCATAAAACAGTCTCGTTCGGTCATATTCTTCATATCTGCCTTCATCTACTGTTTTCACCTGCATATATTCATAGCCATGATTTTTTGCGTAAGCGAGAAATGCTTCATACAACTTTCTACCAACTCCCGCCCGATGACTTTTCTTACAGACACCCATCACATAAATTTCAGCTGTATATTTTCCAGTTTCTTTCAACGCAATAAAACCAGTTGCCTCACCCTCGCTAAAATACGCCCAAAATGGCATTTTCTTACTGTGATCCACATAGTCTTTTGTAGAATCTTCCAACCCAAACCAATCTGGTAAATCTCCTAAAATAGTTTTGGATATCTTTTCCTTCTCTTCTTCCAGGAAAATCTGCCGGATTCCATTTAAGAAAGACTCTTTCGTCATTTCATAGTCAACAGCACTTTGTTTTTTCCCAAGTTGATCGGTCCAAGCCTCTAAGCGGATTCCTTTTTTTGCAAACCCCAGACTTTCATATACATGTTGTGCTCTGGTATTATTCAGATTTGTGTCCAAAACAATTCGCTCTACAGATAACTCTCCTGTTAGTTCTCCATCAAGGAACAAATAGTTCATCAGCATACTTAAGACGATTCTTCCCATTCCCTTGTTTTGCTTTGTTGTTTCACATATTTTTATCCCAATTTCAGCCTGACGATCCTTAATGGAATAACTTAATTCTCCAATCGGATTGAGGTCACATTCAATGATTCCGATTTGCGATTTTATGTTATTATAAGAAATCTGCTTTTCAACGCTTTCAACGCTTTCCCCTAATCCATTAGGAAAACCTGCATGAGCCATAACCGTTCCATCATTCCACCACTTTGCAATTACTGGCGCATCTTCTTTTACTGCTGTTCGAACTGTAATCTGATCTACATCTAATTTCATTCATTTCCTCCATTATGACCAATTAATAGCAAATGGTTGGTACAACCCAGAAACTCTTCTTTTTCACAAATATAAAAGTGGAACTTTAAGTATTGTTTATAACTTTCCTCATCCATTGCATTAATTCCGTCTTCCATTAATTCACTAAATCCGTCCGAAGCCACTTTCTTTTGAATGACAATGCCCTCGTTTGTTAACATTTCTACACTCTCTGGAATGGTAAAAAACACAAATGGGAAATCCTCTAATTCAAAAGTTTCATGATCGTAAGTGTCCCCTAGGAAAAATTCTTTATCAAAACTAAACTCTGTCATAATCACCATGTCATTGGTAATAAACGCAGAAAAAATAATGCCGCCTTTCTTGCACACACGACGAGCTTCCTGAATCACTTTACTTCGATCTGCTGCCTCCTTTAGATGATATAATGGGCCAAAAAGTAATACCACATCAAAGCTATCATCCTCAAAACAGGATAGATCCATGGCATTACCTTTTCTTAAATTTAAATCCAGATCCGGCGTGATTTTTTTCCGAAATGCTTCAATATTTGCATCTGCCAATTCTATCGCCTGAACAGAATAACCTTTTTTCGCATAATGCAAGCTATATTCTCCGGCACCTGCTCCAACATCTAAAATCTTTGCTCCTTTAGTCAAATACTGATCAATGTAATGTGTATTTGTTAGAAACTCCACTCTTGAAGCCTTTCCGCGATTCAATCTCCGATCCTCCTGGAAAATCTCATATGTTTTTTCTACCTGTTCCTGTTCATTCTCAATCTTTTTTAATTCTTCAAAACTTAACATCTCTTCTGCCTCCTTCTTTAGATTATGATTGCAGTGAATGGTTCAACTTGTCCAAGATCCGTTTTGTCGCTTCCACCAAAGCGATCTTAGGATATTTTAAACTCTTCTCTATTGTAAACGTGGAATTTGAACAAAATTCCATCGCTGCAACTCCCTCTTCCAACAGGCGATTGGCTCCTTCACCTGCGGTACCGGCCAGTACAAGCACAGGTACATTCTGCGCCTTGCATCGCTGTAGTACTCCATACACGACTTTTCCATTCAAAGTCTGAT
>JAGOGN010000133.1 GCA_017996675.1 Lachnospiraceae bacterium
TGAACGGTGGCGTGGACTCAAAATTATTTATGGAATTGACAATTACCTCTGGTCGTGGTTATATCAGCGCAGATAAAAATAAGAGCGGAGACACCCCAATTGGTGTCATTGCTGTAGACTCAATCTACACACCTGTAGAAAGAGTAAATCTTCAGGTTCAGAACACTCGTGTTGGACAGGTAACCGATTATGATAAATTGATACTTGACGTATATACGAATGGGACATTAGGACCAGATGAAGCAGTAAGTTTGGCAGCAAAAGTTTTAAGCGAACACCTCAATCTCTTTATTGATTTGTCAGAAAATGCAAAAACAGCTGAAGTTATGGTTGAAGCAAAAGAAGATGGAAAAGAAAAAGTACTTGAGATGAATATCGATGAACTGGAATTGTCTGTTCGTTCATTTAACTGTTTGAAGAGAGCTGGAATCAATACTGTTCAGGAGCTAATTCAAAAAACTCCAGAAGATATGATGAAAGTAAGAAATCTTGGACGTAAGTCTTTAGAAGAAGTGTTAGCAAAGTTAAAAGAACTAAGTTTGCAATTGAACAACACCGAAGAATAGAAATAACGTAGAACGCAAATAGTAAGTCCACAGGCGTATTCGTGTATACACATAAACCATGTTCGGTAAATAAGACCTACAGGCGTTGCCGGATATTTAAAATGGAGGATTTAGAAATGGCAAAATATCGTAAACTGGGCAGAACATCTGACCAAAGAAAAGCTTTAATTCGTAACCAGGTTACAGGTTTACTGTACAATGGTAAAATCGTTACTACAGAAGCAAAAGCAAAAGAAATCCGTAAAGTAGCAGAAGGATTAATTGCATTAGCAGTAAAAGAGAAAGATAATTTCGAAGAAGTTACTGTTAAAGCTAAAGTAGCACGTAAAGACAAAGATGGTAAAAGAGTTAAAGAAGTTGTAGATGGTAAGAAAGTTACTGTTTATGATGAAATTGATAAAAAGATCAAAAAAGATCTTCCTTCTCGTTTACATGCAAGAAGAGAGATGTTAAAAGTTCTTTATCCTGTAAAATCTGTTCCAACAGAAGTAGCAGGAAAGAAGAAAAATACGGTAGAAATTGATATGCCTGAAAAATTATTTTCAGAAATCGCACCAAAATATGTAGGTCGTAACGGTGGATACACAAGAATCATTAAGATTGGCCAACGTAAAGGTGATGGAGCATTAGAAGTAGTGCTTGAATTAGTATAATCAATTTAGAAGACGCTAGGAATTTGAAATGTTCCTGGCGTCTTTTTTTTATGCAAAGAATTTGTTTTCACAGACGGCTCGAGCATGTTTTGCTGTCAATTTGACAAAAAAGAACGAAGACGGTATAGTTATTTTAGATAAAAGAAAGCAAAGGAGTATTTGAATGGATCAAACTGAAAAATCTGGATGTGGCTGTGGGGGCTGCAACCAATGTAATCATTCTGAAGTGGAGCAGGAAAAGAACTGTCAGGGTGGCTGTGGAGGTTGTGAAGGTTCGAAAGAAGTTTATTATATAGATGAGTATGGAGAAATGGATGAAATAGGAGTACCGATTCAGACAGTAGTTTTAGACGTGATAGAAAATCATGTCTTTATAGATGAATTGAAATGCTCTTTAGAAAAGCAAGGGTATGAAGTGCTGTTATCTGTAATGAAGGAATTCGAGGGATTTAGCCAGAAGGAAGACCAAACAAACAACTTCACTTTTCGATGTAATGGAGAGATGATGTTAGTGAGCAAAGAAGAACTAAATGATCCGAGTAGGAGACAGGATTATGTCAAAAAAACGGAACAACGCATCGTTGCTCCGAATCGAAATTGTATTTAAGTGAATTATAATACATAAAGGTAAACAGTCAAGAAATGAAGAATGCTGCCTGCTAGTACAAAAAAGTGCCATACGGAATGCATATAGCGGTGTTTACTTCCGATTCCATAAAGAATTGCACCTATTGTATAAGCAATCCCACCAAGTAATAAAAGAAGAATACCATTTGATGCTATAGCAGACATTAATGGCCGAAACGTGAGCACAATGCACCAACCCATTGCCAGGTAGCAAACCATAGAAGCTTTGGCAAATCGCTCTACGTCCAAGGCATTCAAGAGTATACCAATGATAGCTGCCAGCCAGATGATAATCATAACAACCCAACCAACAGAATCCCGTAAGGAAACTAGTGTAAATGGTGTATAAGTTCCTGCGATTAGAACATAAATTGTGCAATGATCAAATACACGAAAGATTCGTTTGATAATCGTTGCAGGAAGAGCATGATAGAGAGTAGACATAAAATACAATAAAATTAAAGATGTTCCAAAAAGAATGGAAGTCACGATTTTCCAAGGATCTCCAGTAGAAATGGATTTGATCAGTAATAGCACCAAGCCTGCAATTGAAAGACCTGTACCGATTGCATGAGATAAGGAATTGATCATCTCTTCGCCGAATGTATAGGAAGGTAAGCTGATTTTATTTGTGATAAGTTCTTTAGTTCCGATTGTCATAGTGTCACTCCTTGTAAAGAAAATAAACGATGTAATGTAGTATCTGATACTACGTTACATCGTTTTTGATTTAATGTCAATAGACTTTATTAAATTTTCAGGAGTCAAGTTCTCTTTGTGCCAGTTTTAATGTAAAGAAGAATTCCGTTCCGACATCTTCTGTACTCGCGACCTGAATGGTCTCCCCATGAGCCTGAATAATTTCTTTTACAATAGAAAGACCTAAGCCAGTTCCTTTTTTATCTTTACCCCTTGATAAATCTGACTTATAAAAGCGATTCCAGATGTTTGATAGAGAATCAGAAGGTATTCCAATGCCCTGGTCTTTTAGAGAAATGAGAAGCTTTTCACCCTTGCAGGTGGTCTCAATTGAAATATTGGAATGATTATGACTGAACTTAATTGCATTATCCAATAAATTGTAGAGTACCTGACCAATCTTGCCTAAATCTGCATTTACATACATTTTTTCCTCGGAAAGAACGAGAAGAACATGTAAGTCTTTATTATTACATTGCACTTCGCAGGACTGGACACAGTCTCTGATTACTCGATTAATATCAAAGTCGCATAGCTCCAGACTGGCACCGATTGCACCAATACGATTCAAATCCAGCATATCATTTGTCAGCTTTGCAAGACGATTGGATTCGTTCAAAATAATATTAAGATATTTATCCTGCATTTCATAGGGAATCGTTCCATCTAATAAAGCTTCAATATATCCTTTGATTGAGGTTAGAGGAGAACGGAAATCATGCGAAACGTTTGCAATAAATTTTCGTTGGTCATCCTCGAACGTATCTAATTTAGTAGCCATATAATTCAACGTATTTGCTACATATCCAATTTCGTCATTCGTCGAAATATGAATCACGGGCTTGAAATTGCCAAGGGAATATTCGCTAGTTGCTTTCGCAATTTTTTGTAATGGTTTATATACGACAAAAGTAAAGATCAGTAACACAATAAAGGATAGAAAGTAAATGATTAGTAACGAAACATATGAAACGTTAACCATATCTTGATTGAGCTTAATAATATCATCAACCGGTTTATGCATAAAAATATATCCCTTCACATTATATCTCCATGTGATTGGAGCATAAACCGTCAGATAGTCTTTTTCGAAAATTGATTGGAAGCGACCGACCTGATAAAAAGACTCGGTAAACTTAGTAATATCAAAGTTATGAATGGAAACTGGAGGCTTTTCACTTGTATAATTGGCGCAAGTGGTGAGATTTCCACTAGCAGAAACGACCCAGATATCGGAAGATACATAACTACTGGATAAATTTAGCTGACTAGTTAAATCGTCCAAAGTAATAGCTCCGGATACGTACTGCTTTCCAAAAGAATCTGCAAGTTGATTCACACTTTTATACAAATTTTTTGCTTCATTTTCTATGACAATCTCATTATAAGAATTGGTCGTAAAAGTTGAAATTATTACAAAACTTACGATACCAAAAAGGAGATAGCCTAAAAGCATTTTCAAATAGAGTTTTTGCTTCATGGATTATTTTACCTCAAATTTGTAGCCAATTCCCCACACGGTGGCAATACTCCAACTTGTATGATCTTTTACTTTTTCGCGTAGTCGTTTGACATGAACATCTACTGTTCGGGTGTCTCCAGCGTACTCATATCCCCATATATGATCTAGAAGCTGCTCTCGAGTAAATACATGATTTGGTGAAGATGCAAGAAAGAAAAGTAATTCTAATTCTTTTGGTGGCATCTCGATTTTTTTGGATTCATATACAACCGAGTAATTGGATAAATTAATCGATAAATCTGGGAATTCAACTATCTGGGCGTCTTGGGAAACAGAATCGGACTTGGTAGTTTGAAATCTACGAAGAACTGCTTTTACTCTTGCTACTAATTCTTTTGTATCAAAAGGTTTCATTAAATAGTCATCTGCGCCTAACTCCAGACCTAGAACTTTGTCAAATACTTCACCTTTGGCAGAAAGGATGATGATTGGGACGGATGATTTAGTCCTTATTTCACGGCAAATCTGGTAACCGTCCATTCCTGGCAACATGAGATCTAATAACACCAGATTCGGTTTGTACTGTTCAAATGCTTCTAAGGCTTTGAGCCCGTCATGAACCATCAATGTATCGAAACATTCTTTTGTAAGGTATAAAGAAATGAGTTCCGCAATGTTCATATCGTCATCAACGATCAATATTTTTTGTTTTGAAGACATAGCTTCCTCCTTATTCAAATTCTACAATGGTTACGCCGGAATCGCCTTCTCCGTATACACCAAGGTGAAATGATTTAACATATTTTTGACGG
>JAGOGN010000134.1 GCA_017996675.1 Lachnospiraceae bacterium
CATCAGTGATAGTTGTTTTTTGATTATCTTGCGTAGTTTCTTTAAAAAGAGTATACTTAACATAGATTTTTAAAATAGTGGGAGGTGCCGTAGATGGAGTTTTGGATTATCGTAGTAGCATTCGTTATGATTATTTCTGGTGTTTCAAAGAAAAAGCAGGATGAACTTAAAAAACGGAACACGGGGGGCGGTTATGCCGAGCAGACGAATCGAGAACAGACGGTTGCTCATGCACCGGCAACTTTTCCGAAGCAAGTTTTAAATCAGGACATTAACCAATCGCAATTTAATATTGACAGTGAAGTGAAGATGGAGAGACAAATGAAGGAAAGTCAGAATCAGGTTTTGCAACAACAAAAGCGAACAGAAGCTGGAGAGCGCCTTCATGAAAAGAACTTAAACAAGACTCGAAAAGATAAGACTTTTAAGACGAATCCTTGGGGGATGGCTGACCAGATGTTTTCTAAAGCGAATGAGACCAATGCTGGAGAACAATTATATCGAACACGAAATAAAAGAGAAGAAGAACAACAATTACAAAAAGATCGACATGATTCTAAAATTCGAAGAGCAGAAAGTGATGCGAAAAGAGTTTCGGATGATCAGGAAATTGCCAGAAAGAAAGACATTTTATCTAAAGCTTCTGATTCTGCGTCCGATGATTTTAATGTGGATTCTTCTAAGCAGGATCAATATTCTTTCATGGAACAGGTCAGCAATTTGATTGTAAAAGGACCTATGACAGAAATAGAATTTGGCAGAGACTTTATCGGGGAAGCAACGGATATGATTAATCGGTATAGTTCTTAGACTAAATATTGAGAAAGATGAGGAGCACAAGAGATATATGAATGAAGACAAGAAAATGAAACCGACGAATGAACAGGAAGCGGTGTTGTATTTTTTAGATTGTGACAGTTATGAAGAGAAATGGAATGCGTTATCAATCATCCATGACTTTTTATCTGATTATGTAGTGGATACACTTGCAGTAGCCATGGATGTAGTGATACCGGATGGCGATTTGGAAGACCGTTACCGTAATTTGCAATCTTGTGTTACTGCACATCGCCGGTTTGAGGTGAGACGCTAAGATTGCAGTTTTGATATTGAGGCTTGGTGGTAACATCTTTTTTGAACCAGTCTGGAATTTGAAAAGCCATGGCTTCTTCTTCGGATGAAAACTCCACTTCTGCAATAATCAAACCAGAATTTACACCTTCGAAAATGTCAAGTTCAATAGTGAAATGATTGAGATAAGGAATCAGATAGCGGGTCTTTGTAATGAGGAACCCATCTGATTTCTTTTTTAAATGTTCATAACTTTCTTTGGTAAGAGGAAGATTGACTTCTTCACGGGACAATAATCCCCTGGATTTGTAGGTGAGATAGTATTCATCGTCTTCTTTTCGTGCACGGATGACTGGATCGATGGATAAATAACCCTGCTCGATTTTGTGGGATGGGTACTGCTGATAGTTAACGGGCAAGGAATGAATTAAAAATTTTCGTTCGATTTCCATAGAAATTCCTTTCTGGGTTGTTTTTTTTCGAATAATTCTAGTATAATATAAATAAAAGTGGAAAGGAAGTATACGATGATGGAGATTTTAGTTTTACTTGCGAATGGATGCGAAGAAGTAGAAGCACTTGCTGTTGTTGATTTGCTCAAAAGAGCAGAAATTTCTGTTTGCATGGCTTCTATAACCGGAGATAAGAAAATTGTTGGAAGTCATGGAATTACTTTTTGGGCGGATCATCTTTTGCAGGATGTTTTGAATAAGGAATATTCAGGAGTATTTTTACCAGGTGGAATGCCAGGGGCAGAAAAGTTAGGAAATGACCCTAATGTGCTTATGCTGTTACGGAAAATGAATCAGAAAGAACTGTTAATTAGCGCAATTTGTGCTGCGCCTTTTGTTTTGGAGAAGGCTGGAATTCTAAGTGGGAAACGTGTGACCTGTTATCCTGGTTTTGAACAAAGATTTCAGGATGGAACGGTGGTAGATGCAAATGTTGTAAAAGACGGTCACGTAATTACGGGGCGATCTGTTGGCGCTGCATTTGAATTGGGATTAAAATTGATTGAATTTCTGAAAGGAAAAGAAATGAGCGATTCCATTCGCCGTCAGTGTCTGATTGAGGAGACCGTACAATGAAACAGGAAGAACGGGATGAAGTCAGACGATGGAAAGATTTACATGACAGAGGAAGAAAGCAAGGAATTTATACCTTTACTGGATTTTTAAATGTGAATCAGCTTTCTATTTTTTATGCACATGTAAACGAAATAGGAACGACAAACTGGAACGTATCTGGTGGGTACGAAAATGCGGAACGGGCAATTATCCGGTTTGGAAACCTTGAAGAACTTGGATACGAGGAAGATTTTCCGATTTCCTGTGTTCGATTTTCACCAGCAAATGAAAAGTTTGCTAGCGAAATGGGACACCGGGATGTATTAGGTGCGATTATGAATTTGGGAATCGACCGAACTTTAATCGGAGATATTCGTTTCGTGAATCGAAAGATTTATGTGTATTGCGCCAGTCACATCGCAGATTATTTGTGTTCGGAAATGATCAGAATTGGCAAGACGGTGGTCGTGTCTGAAATTGCGCAACCGGATCAGTTACTGGATACGGTACAGACAGAAGAACATACAGGAATCATTGCGTCCCTTCGCATCGACGTTTTTGTTGCGTTTTTGACAGATCTGTCAAGAAAAAATTCAACAGAACTTCTATTAGCAAAAAATGTATTTGTGAATGGAAGAGTCTGTGACAATTTTTCTTATTTGATGAAAGAAGGAGATTGTATTAGCATTCGGGGATATGGAAAATTTGTTTTTGAAGGTGTATTGGGACAAACCAAAAAAGAAAGACTTAAAGTGCATTATCAAAAATATGTATAGGGTATAAAAATAATTGAAAAATCTATTGATATTTTTGGGATTATCATGCATAATGAACCTACCATCTCGCTTAGTCGCAAAGAGATGTTTTTTATGAATAATAAATTGGGTATTGACACAGGAGTCTGGTACTATGGTTTATCGTTTGTGATGAGCATGAGATAATACACATATGAGAAGAGAAGCTGCGGAGAAGTCAATATGACTGCTCCTTTTTTTTCGACGTGTAGATGGAAGGGCAGAAACTGAGTGAATCAGGAAAAGAAAGGAAAGTGACAAATGAAAAAAAGAATTGTTGTAATTGTGGCGTTGAGCCTTGTGTTAGGTCTCTTAGGTGGATGTGGAGGTAGCCAGGCTAATCGTGAAAATAAGTTATATGTGTATAACTGGTCGGAGTATATTCCAGAGGAAGTATATCAAATGTTTGAAGATGAAACAGGTATTGAAGTTGTCGAAGCACCATTTTCCAGTAATGAAGAAATGCTGGCTAAAATGGTTGCAGGCGGAGATGAACAATACGATATCGTTGTTGCCAGTAACTATGTAATTTCTGCAATGAAAGAGCAAAAATTGATCCAGAAGTTGGATATATCAAAAATAAAGAATTTTGCTAATTTGACAGATGCTGCTACTGGAATGGATTTTGACCCGAATAATGAGTATTCTGTGCCATACATGGCTACGATTACTCTTTTAGCAGTAAATGAGAAGAAACTAAACGAACTTGGAGTAACCATCGATTCTTATGATGATTTACTAAATCCAGCACTCAAGAATAATATTGTCATACCGGATGACTGTCGTGAAGTGGTAAATATGGCTTTAAAGACTTTGGGAGAAGACCCAGATTCAAAAGATAAAGCAACTGTTAAGAAAGCAAGTGCATGGCTTAAAAAGCTTGCTCCAAATGTAAAATTGTATGATTCGGATACGCCTTTCCAGGCACTAGCTACCAATGAAGTTGCCGTAGGTCTTGTTTACAATATGGATGCTGCGAAGGCAATGAATGCAAATAAGGATATTAAATTAGTTCAGGTTAAAGAAGCGAATGAAATGGCTTATGATAATTTTGTGATTTCTGCAAAAAGTAAGAATAAAGATGCAGCTCAAAAATTTATTAATTTTATTCATCAACCAGAAATCTATAAAAAATGTCTGGAAGAATATCCATGTGTATGTCTGAATAAAGAAACTATTAAAATGATGGATGAGAAGTGGCTTGCAAATCCAGCCGCAAACGTAGATCAGGAAATTATTGAAAAGGCACATGTTACAGGCGATGTAGGAAATGCAGCATCTTATTACGATGATGTATTTGCCGCAATGAAAAATTAGCAGGAGGCTTTTATGAAAAAAATCGAGATTATTACTCGTACCGAGAATTTGGATACGATCAAGAAAGTATTAGCAAAGAATGAATATTCTGGCATGACGGTAACCAGTGTCATGGGATGTGGAAACCAGAAAAGCAGTTCTAATGAATTTGAAGAATTCAATGTAGAAATGAATTTACTTCCAAAAGTTCATGTTATGACTGTTGTTTGGGATGAAGATTTGGATATGGTTGTTTTTGAATTGCAAAAAGCACTATCTACTGGAAATGTTGGTGACGGTAAAATTTTCGTGTCTACTGTAGACGAAGGAATCCGAATCCGTACTGGTGAAAGAGGAGATAAGATTCTGTAAGTTGGAGGATGAGAAGTAATGGCAGAAAAAGACGTAATCGTTAAACTCGTCGATGTAGAAAAAGAATTCGACGGGATGAAGGTTGTTAAAAAATTGAATTTGGATATTCGCGAAGGTGAATTTTTGACCCTTCTTGGACCTTCTGGCTGTGGGAAAACTACCACACTACGTATGATTGCGGGAT
>JAGOGN010000135.1 GCA_017996675.1 Lachnospiraceae bacterium
AACAAAAATCCCGGAATATCAGTTAACGCTAACGGTTTCCATGAAATTAAAGAGTGCATTAATTGCGCAAGGTTACCAGGTGCTTATGATTCGTGAAAGCCATGATGTTAATATTAGTAATAAGGAACGTGCTGAATTTGCAAATAATGCAAACGCTGATCTATTTATTAGAATTCATGCAAATGGGTCGAACGATACTACAATTCATGGAGTCTTGACTGCATGTCAAACAGAACAAAATCCTTACTGTTCCAGTCAGTATCCATCCAGTTATCGATTGTCTCAAAGTGTTGTTAATCACATGGCTGCTTTTACAGGTGCAAAAAATAGAGGTGTTTGGAAGACAGATATCATGACAGGAATTAACTGGTGCACGGTGCCTTCTACAATTGTAGAAATGGGCTTTATGTCAAATCCTGAAGAGGATCAACAAATGTCTAACAATGATTATCAAGATAAGATGGTTCAAGGAATGGTAAATGGTATCAATGAATATATGAACCAAAGATGACCCAAACTATACGACAGAATAACTAATAAGAAAGAGGAAAGTGAATAATGAACAAAATTCATCGTGTGAACCAAATTTTTATATGGGTTGTATCAGTTGTGTTTTCAATCGTAAGTGCACTAAAATACGGAATTGGAGTAAATTTATTTGCATCTATGGGGGTTATGTTTGGCTCGGCTATATTGATTACGATTGTTACAAAGTTAAAAATTAGTGATTTAAGAAAAGCAGAGTTTATTTGTATTTGTATTGGTTTTGCAACACTGGCACTCAATATTGCGATGAAAGGAACGATGGAAGTGACTTTCTTGGTTTCGTTTATTGTACTAGGTTTAGCTTTACTTTATTTTAATCGCAGTGTTATTCTCGTTTATTTAGTAGTATATGTTCCAGTGATGATTATCATTGCATTACTCCATCCATCATTTTTAGTTGGAGAGGGTAGAACAACGGTTTATGCAATTGAAAGTATTATTGTTTATGTCGGATTAGGTGTACTCATGTACCTTGCAACAAAGAGAGGTGAAACTCTCATTCAAGAGAGCAAAGAGCACAATCATTTGATTTCGGAAGCTTCTGATAAAATGTTACAAACATCCAAAGTTCTTGCAAATGAGATTACAATTGGGAAAAAGGGAATTGAAGAAATTAGCAGAGCATCCACTACAATTGAAGAAAGTGCATCGCAACTGGCTTTTGCAGTAGAAGAAATGGCACAATCCACGATGCGTGTCAATGATAAAATTATTGAATCCAACGACAAAGTACAGGAGAACTTTACTTTATCAAGGGAACTATCTACACAGTTTGAAGAAGTGTTGGGAAGTGTAGATGAAGGAAGTCAAAAAGGAACTCATGTGAAAGAAACCATTTACAAAGCCAACCAGGCAATGGGAGAAACAAACCAGCAAACAAGAGATTTGATTGATGAGACGAAAAAAGTAATTTCGATTTTAGATGAAATAAATCAGATTGCAAGCCAGACGAATTTACTTGCATTAAATGCTTCAATAGAAGCAGCAAGAGCTGGAGAAGCCGGAAAAGGATTTGCAGTTGTAGCGGATGAAATTAGAAAACTATCTGAAGAAAGTCGTAGTGCATCCGATCATATTGAAGAAATGCTTCGTACCTTCCAGGACTCCATCGATAAAGTAGCGGATAAAGTTATGGTTAGTGCAACAGAAATGGATGAAGGATACCAACTCCTAAATTCGTTGATGCATCAATTTGAACGAATAGAAGAACGAACAAAAGGTGCAAAAGAAATTCTGGATCAGGAAAAAAGATTAATGCATGAAGTAGAAGTAGGATTTAATCAGATTGGCGGAGATGTAGAAAGTATTGTTGCTACTTCTGAAGAAAATACAGCAATGATTGAGAGTATACATGAAACGTTGTTACAACAGACCCAGGAAGTTCATACGCTTGTAAAAGGGTTCGAAAAAATAAATCAGTTATCCAATGAATTAAAGAAACAGGATTAAGGTGAGGACAGCAATGGAAAGAAATTTTGATGAAATAGTAAATCGATATCATACCAATAGTGTAAAATATGATTTGATTCAAGAAAACAACAAACCAGAAGATGTGATTCCAATGTGGGTTGCAGATATGGATTTTAAAGTTCCTGTAGCGGTAGAGGAAGCAGTAACAAAAGTGGCACAACATGGAATATATGGATATAGTAGTTGTCCTGATTCTTACTATGAAGCGGTAATTCAATGGTTTGGTACTCGATTTGATACAAAAATTGACAAAGACTGGATTGTAACGACCCCTGGAGTAGTAACTGCAATTGGAATGGCAATTCGAGCTTTTACAAATGAGTTAGATGGGGTTATGATTCAAAGACCAGTATACTACCCATTTGGAATGATGATTGAAAGAAACAATCGAAGAATTGTAAATTGTCCACTTCAACTAAAAGAACAATCCTATGAAATGGATTTTGAGTTAATGGATTCCTTAATGACTCAGGAAAATGTAAAAATGTTTATTTTATGTAACCCACATAATCCGGTAGGAAAAGTTTGGAGAAAAGAAGATTTAGAAAAAGTCGTAGAAATTTGTAAAAAACATCAGGTTCTGATTGTAAGTGATGAGATCCATTGTGATTTTGTCTATTCAGGATTTCAACATCATATGCTCTTAAAAATTGCACCAGAATATCAGGATCAGATGATAACCTGCACTGCGCCAAGCAAAACATTTAACTTAGCTGGGATGCAGACGTCTAATATTTTTATTCCAGATGAAGTAAAGAGAGTAAGATTTGTAGAAGAAATGGATAAAGTGGCTGCGGGAATGGTAAGTCCAATGGGAATGGCTGCTTGTGAGGCTGCGTATCGCCATGGTTTTACATGGTTAGAAGAATTAAAGATCTACTTAGAAGAGAATCGAAAATTCATTGAAAATTTTCTTGCTAAGGAAATTCCAGAAGTATCTTTATTACCATTGGAAGGAACTTATCTGGTGTGGTTTGATTTTAGACAATTGGGACTGACAAATGATGAGTTAGAAACTATGGTTGTAGATAAAATGAAGCTATGGTTTGATGGTGGAATCATGTTTGGAGAAGAAGGAATAGGTTTCCAGCGAATGAACATCGCTTGTCCAAGATCTGTAATTGAAAAAGCAATGAATCAAATGAAAAATGGTCTCGGTATATAATACCGGACCATTTTTTTAACTGCTTATTAGAATTCAATCTTTTTAAAGTTCTTTTTTCCGCGCTTCAAAATAAAATCAGTTTTAAAAGCATCGGCGGTAAAGGCGGATTTAATATCGGTAACTTTTTCATCATTAACAGAAACGCCTCCTTGCTCTACGGCACGTCTTGCTTCGCTTCTAGAAGCTACTAATTCACTCTTTACAAGCAATGATAAAATATCGATCTCTCCATCGCTAAAATCTTCCTCACAAAGAGTAAATGTTGGAGCATTTGTAGATAGAGCAGCTCCACTAAAAAAGGATTGTGCTGCTTCTTTTGCTTTTCTCGCTTCTTCTTCACCATGAACTAGACTGGTTAGTTCATATGCTAAAATAGTCTTTGCTTCGTTTAACTGACTACCTTCCCAGGAATCCATCTTATTGATTTCTTCTAATGGCAAGAAGGTGAGCATACGGATAAACTTTAGTACATCTGCATCTGCAACATTGCGCCAGTATTGGTAAAAATCAAATGGAGAAGTTTTTTCTGGGTCTAACCAAACGGCACCAGACTGAGTCTTGCCCATTTTCTTTCCTTCTGAATTTAAAAGTAGGGTAATGGTCATAGCGTGAGCATCTTTTCCTAATTTTCTGCGAATAAGCTCGGTTCCACCTAGCATGTTGCTCCATTGATCATCGCCACCAAATTGCATATTACATCCATATTGTTGGAACAATTGGTAAAAATCAAAACTTTGCATAATCATGTAGTTAAATTCTAAAAAGCTAAGACCTTTTTCCATACGCTGTTTGTAACACTCGGCCGAAAGCATTCGGTTAACGGAAAAATGAGGACCTACTTCACGCAAGAATTCTACATAGTTCTGATTCATAAGCCAGTCAGCATTATTAACCATTAAAGCTTTTCCGTCTGAAAAATCAATGAATCGTTCCATTTGTTTTTTGAAACAATCAATATTATGTTGTAAGGTTTCCACTGTCATGACTGTTCGCATGTCGCTTCTACCAGTTGGATCGCCAATCATTCCAGTTCCGCCACCTAGTAAAGCAATCGGTTTATTACCAGCCATTTGTAGGCGTTTCATTAAGCAAAGTGCCATAAAATGACCAACATGAAGGCTATCTGCGGTAGGATCAAAGCCGATGTAAAAAATAGCTTTACCCTGATTTACCATTTCTTTAATTTCTGGTTCGTTTGTAACTTGAGCCACGAGACCACGAGCTACCAGTTCTTCATAAATTCCCATATTTTTTCCTCCTAAAATAAAAAAAATCATCCTATCTGAAAGGACGATTCAATCGTGTTACCACCTTACTTCACTATTACTTTACAATAATAGCCTCCGTTTGTTATCATACAATAACAATGCATTAGGTAACGGTTGCCTTCCGTCACAGCCTACTGAGTCAGTTTCGGTGTGAAGCTCCAGGATGTATTCAGATTAGGATCTGGATGCGCCTCTCATCAGCCGGCTACTTTCTGTATCCTTTGCAAAATCTTACTTGTTCCCTTCCAAGCTTTTGTCGTATAATATTAAAATATGCACTTAGTATAGGGGAATCATTGATTTTTGTCAAGCAAAAGGAAAAAAGATGT
>JAGOGN010000136.1 GCA_017996675.1 Lachnospiraceae bacterium
GTATAAAGAGTACAGTTAAAATATACATCAAAACACTAATTTTCTTTTCTTTTGCTTTTCCAGTAAATAAATTAATCACAGTATAAGAAATTACTCCAATTGAGATTCCTTCTGAAATACTATAACCAATTGGCATCATAATAATACACAAGAATGCTGGAATTCCTTCTGCCATATCCTGGAAAGGAATATGTAAAACAGCGCCCATCATATAAAATCCTACAATAATCAAAGCTGGTGCCGTAGCAAAGCTAGGAATTGTAATAAATAAAGGTGCAAAGAAAATTGCAATTAAAAATAAGAAACCTGTAACAATGGAAGCAAGACCTGTACGGCCTCCTGCCGATACTCCCGAAGCACTTTCTACATAAGTTGTAGTTGTGGAAGTACCAAACACAGAACCTAATAAGGTTGCGATTGCATCAGCAAGCAATGCTCCTTTAATACGTGGTAATTTACCATCTTTATCTAACATATCTGCTTTTGTTGCACAGCCAATCAAGGTTCCAATGGTATCAAAAATATCTACAAATAAGAACGCAAACATCACTACGATAAAATCTAATACATCAACATTTCCCCATGCATCAAAATTCGCAACCTGTCCAAAAATCTTTCCAAAAGAACTTAAGTCATGACTAAAGAACGCAGTAGGAATTAGAGAATAAAATCCTGCTTCTGCATTTGGAACGTAAATTCCAGCCACCTGACAAATAATTCCAAGAATCCAAGTAATTGCGATACCGTAAAGAATTCCACCTTTAATACCTTTTACAAGCATCAAAGCTGTTAATAACACTCCGATTAAAGCTAATACCGCACCAACTGTCTCTGGTCCACCTTTAAAGCTGTTGATGGTAACTAATGTTGAATCATGATTAACAATAATTTTTGCATTCTGGAAACCAATAAACGCAATAAACAAACCAATACCTACGCTTACTGCAGCTTTTAATGTCATTGGAATCGCATTAAAAATCGCTTCACGTACATTTGTCACGGAAAGGATAATAAAAATTAAACCTTCTGTGAAAACAGCAGCTAAAGCTAACTGCCATGAATACTGATGCAAACCAACTACTGTAAATGCAAAATATGCATTTAATCCCATTCCTGGTGCAAGTGCAAAAGGATAGTTTGCTAAAACAGCCATTAAAATCGTTCCCACAAAGGATGCAAGTGCTGTAGCAATTACTAAAGCTCCTTTATCCATTCCTGTAGCTGACAAGATATTTGGGTTTACTGCCAAAATATATGCCATGGTCATAAATGTGGTCAATCCTGCTAAAACTTCTGTCTTGACGTTGGTCTTGTTTTCCTTCAATTTGAACATTCTCTCTATCATGAGTATCTTGTTCCTCCTTAATATATTATTCACACAAACTGATTATACAAAAAGGAAAAGAAAAAAGCCATCATTTTTTTATATTTTTTTCATTCTTTTTTCACATTTAAGTTTTATCGGTTATCTACCTTCTCTGGATACATATCATGATTAACCAAACGGTTATGTGCAACGCTTTCCCATTCCGTTCCCGGTTTACCATAATTGCAATACGGATCAATGGAAATACCGCCACGAGGCGTAAATTTACCCCATACTTCAATGTATTTTGGATCCATGATGCGAATCAGATCCTTCATAATAATATTCATGCAGTCCTCATGAAAATCCCCATGATTTCGAAAGCTGTATAAATATAACTTCAACGCTTTACTTTCCACCATATAACGGTTCGGTACATAGGAGATAATGATACTTGCATAATCTGGTTGACCTGTGATCGGACACAAACTTGTAAATTCAGGGCAGTTAAATTTTACAAAATAGTCATTACCCATATGTTTATTTTCAAAAGTTTCCAATACTTCCGGTGCATAATCATCTGGATATTTAGTTCCATTACATCCCAAATGAGAGATTCCTTTTAAATCTTCGCGATTTCTTCCTGAACTCATTTTTCTTACCTCTACTTTCTATTTAACAAAGGATCCTGTGTTCCATTTAATTCGAATGCTTTTTCTCTGTCAATGCAGGTTCCACACTGATGACAAGGTTCATTTTTTCCTTCATAACAACTCCAGGTCAGTTCATATGGTACCTGTAATCGGATTCCTTCACCTACAACATCCGCTTTTGTAAGGTCCACAAATGGCGCAACAATTCGAACCTGTTTTCCACTACCTTCATAAATTGCCTTGTTCATCGCTTCATGAAAATCCGCAGAACAATCCGGATAGGCACTTCCTGCCGCATCATCACTATGTGCTCCATAATAAATTTCTTCGCACTGTCTGGAAAGTGCAAACGAAGCTGCCGTTGCTAAAAATAATCCATTTCGAAATGGTACATAAGTAGAAACTGGCTTTCCGTTCGTTTCTTCTAATTGTTTTTCATAAGATTGTGTTGGAATTTCAACATTTGATTGTTTCAAAAGCGTACAATCACTATCCTGAAAAATGAAGGACAAATCGATTTCTTTATGTTCCACTCCGTAATATTCTGAAATAGCCCTTGCTGCCTGTATTTCTTTATCATGCTTTTGTCCATAATACATCGACAATGCGATAACCTGATCTTTTCCATATTTTTCAACAGCCAGTCCTAAACAGGTTGCAGAATCAACCCCTCCGCTAGCCAATACCATTGCTTTTTTACTTTGACTCATCTTGATTCATTCCTTTCCACTTGCTACCCATCATTAATTTCATCTGAGCTTTTAAGTCTGTCGCAAATTCACCTCTTAATGCTGTTGTAACAGTTACTGCTCCTTCTTTTTTAATTCCTCTTGCGCTCATACAGCTATGGCATCCTTCAATCAAAACAGCCACATTCTGAGTATCACAAATCTTCCCCATGATATCCGCAATATCCGTTCCAATTCTTTCTTGCAGCTGTAATCTCTTTCCAACCATATCTGCAATTCGAGCAATTTTACTTAGTCCTACAACTTTTCCATTAGGAATATATGCCACGGTAACCTTCATATCATACATCAGTGCCATATGATGCTCACAGTAACTAAAAATTGGAATATCTCTCACGATAACCATATCCTGATTTTTGGATTCCATCTTCACTTCGTCTTCAAAAGTCTTGTCAAACATTACTGCTAAATCATCATTGGAATATTGGATTCCTTCAAAGACTTCTTCATACATCTTTGCCACTCTTTGAGGCGTTTCTTTTAATCCTTCACGATCTGGATCTTCCCCTAGTGCAATCAGTATTCCTCTAATATGTCCTTCAATTGCCTTTTTATCTATTGCCATTTTACACACCCCTTTGATTTGGATCCCAAATAAATTTATGCATCTGTAACTGCATCTTTACATCGTTTAATTTGTTTTCTACCATATAATTCGCCATGTCTTCTAGCTTGATTTTTCCAAAGACCGGACTAAAAAATACTTTTGCTTGTTTCGTCAAATGATACTGATGAATCATCTCTATTCCATAATCCATGTCACTTTTACTAGATGCGACAAATTTTACAACATCCATTACGGTCAAATACTGAAAATTTGATCGGAGCATATGAGACTCCATGTTGCTTTCCGGCAATTTGTAATCCATGGTGAAACTGATGTTCAGGTTATATTTCTTTCTTAATTCATCCATTTCCTGTAACGATATGCTTCCATTTGTTTCTATTTCAATTCTGCACTTGGTATTTTCGATTAAAAATTGACACAAAGAACCAATATTCTTATTTAAAAGCGGTTCTCCTCCCGTCAAAGTAACATTCCATATTCCTTGGCTATTGATGTAGTCTGCAATTTCCTGTTCCGATTTCTCTTCAAATATAGTATCTTCCTGATTCGCCCATGCAGTATCGCAGTAAGAACATTGTAAATTACACCCAGCCAATCGAATAAAGATTGCTGGCTCACCTGCACGAAGACCCTCTCCATTAATACTGCAAAACATTTCTACAATTGGATATTTCATACTGACTCCTATTCTGAATACGAAGCACAATTATTTGGTGTTTCATATACTTTTACTTCTGTAACTTCATAGTTCTTTGACTTTAAGATCTGATAAAAATACGTGGAAAAACATTCTGCTGTTGGCCTAAAATTAACCTCTCGAATGCAAAATCCTTCTTCCTGTAATGCATCCATTGTCTTTTCTTTCAATGTATTTCGCTCAATGATTAAGGAATGATCAAAAAAATCAACCATCTCCTTCACATCCTCTTTTAATTTTGAAAAATCTACAATCATTCCGCGTTCATTGCCACTTGACTCTAATCGTTCTCCTTGAATCGTAACAACTACTCTCCATCTATGTCCGTGAATATTCCCACATTTACCTTCATAACCTGCCAAAAAATGTGCAGCATCCATACTATGCTCTGTTTCTAAATGATACATATTTACTCTCCTTTTCACGCAAAAAATGCAGGCTTGCGCCTGCTTTTCTTTTCAAAAAAACAGCCCTGGTTTTGTTTATAGACAGGATGGTGCAAGCGAACTGTCTGAAAAAATATTATATACCCAGCATCTGACTTTGTCAATACGGTCTCTTTTTTCCACACAAAAAAAGAGGATTCTCAATCCACTTTTGTGAACTAAAAATCCTACTTTTTTCAAGGGGGTCTCACGCCCTTATTGTCTTCAAATCATTTGAAACAAGTATTATTTAAAAAATCCTAAAATCTTTCCAAAGTTGCTTCTAGCTGTAAGAACAATTTCCTGTGAAGGTGTTCCATAATACTTTACACCATTTTTT
>JAGOGN010000137.1:0-3085 GCA_017996675.1 Lachnospiraceae bacterium
CCACTGGCGTAAGACGCTGCTTTTGCATTTCCTGATAAAGATTCTCAAAAATCTTGAATGTATTTTTTTCAAGATAATCCTTGCGCATAATTTCTTCAAAGAAGCAGGAATATTTTCCAGAATGACTTGAATTACCGATGTCGGAAATCTTTGCAAGCAATGTCTTTCGATCACAGTCTAAGGTGAATGATTTAATGTATTGGTAATGATCATTCTCATGACCACGCATGTAGATATCACCATTTTCTTTGTTGTAATAAGTCATTTTACCATGTTTGATGGTATGTTCGAAGGCATACTCATTCATATAACCAAAGTTGATTACTTCACTGGAAATATAATCTTGTGTAATGACAGGCATTAATCCATCAGCATCTAAATGGAAGTCTTTCCAGGAAATTGTCGTGTCTAATCGACGAACCTTGATTCCACTCTCACTGAGTTGATTTTTTAAGTGCATTACGTCGGTTTGTGTAGAGTTCGTTAATGGTCCACCGATTCCGCTAATATTTGGAAGTGATAAGTACTTTACATAATCATTCCGATCTGAACTGGAAATGATTGGAGTGAATGGCATGGTTGTTAAATTATCGACTGCATCAATAATAGTTTCATTAAAAATAAATAGTTCATCAAATTTGGTTTCCAGGTTTTCGCGCTGTTTAAATAAGGCATCTACTTTTTTTAATCCAGCAGCAAGTTTCTCTTTTCCAAAGCGCTTAAAACTTTCTTCTAAAATTAGATTAAAATCAGATTGTGTGCTGTCTAAAATAACTTTCTGACATCCTGCAAACAGTAAGTTACGAATATCTTCTATCTGATGAATGTTACCGGCACCATAAACAGGAACTTCGATTACACGTAATAATTCTTTGATTTTATGTAAATTATCAAGATGTTCTTCTTTATCTAAGGATAAGTCAAACAGGATGATTTTATCAATACCACTGTCGTTATATAATTTTACGATTTCTTCAGCAGAACCGATAATTTGAAGGTCATCCTGATTGGTTACTGCCTCGCCATTTTTTAAATAAAGTGTTGCAAAAAGATTTTTTCGATCCATTGTGATACCCCCCTTAAAGTTGTGATTCCCTCTCTTCTAAGTCTTTCGCAAGCATATCCAGATAAGGAACGAGAACGCCTTTTCCCTGTTTGAAAAAATACGCAGGGTTCAATTCTTCAAAACGAAAGCTCTTTCTGCCCCCAGTTACTTTTCGTTCAAAAAAACATCGTAATTCCCGGTATGTCAAATAATAAAATTGCTCGATGGAAGAATAATAGAGTAAAAAGAAGGATATGCCACCCTGCTTTTCAAACTCTTCCATAAATTCAATTTGATGGTCATGTATATTGGCTAAAGGGAATGTTTTGGTGGAAACTTCTTTTGCATCAAAGCAAACGGGAATTCCCTGTACTACCCCAATATAATCTACTGTACTCTTTTGATCAAAATAAGCTAGTGTAATATGACGACTTGTCTTATCAATCTGAATAGGAGTAATGGGTGTAGGGATTTTTTGCACTAATGCAAGTTTACATTCTCTGTATTTATCATTGGTTCGATTGATAAAGTCTTCCAAGGTAGATCCTCGAAGACCTCTGGAGTTCCATGTTGCCATAGTAGTCCTCCTACTAATAGTATAGTTTGCCTAATTCGAGAATCTGAATCTCTTTTCCTGTATATTCTAAGATATTGACACTTAAATTTGGTTGTGAAATTGCCCAAAACTGCCCTAATGGCTGATTTTCTATAATACCTACTAACGCGCGTATGATTCCACCGTGAGCTGCAATTAAAATAGTTTGATCTAGGTTATTCTCCTGGTAAACTTCAGTTTCTAAAAAATTCTTGCCTCGCTGAATGACTTCTTCATAGCTTTCTCCACCTTTTGGAATATAGGAATGAGGATTATGAAAACATTGAAAAAGATTCTTGGCATGTTCATCTTCAGGCAGAGTCATTGGAACTGGATCGCCTTCGTAAACGCCAAAATCGATTTCACTAATTCGTGGATCTTTCTGAATTATTTCATGTCCGCATAAAATTTGTGCAGTCAAAATGGCTCTGTCTAAGGTGCTAGAATATACTTTGTCAAAAACCAGACCTTCTTGATCAAATCCAATTTTGGTCCTTCTTGCAAGTTCAATTCCAGCTTCGTTCAATGGAATATTTACATTTCCCTGAATGCGATTTGCTTTATTCCAATCTGTCTCACCATGTCTGCATAAATAAATTTTCATAAATTACTCCTTATTCTAGTTCACTTTATCTTTGATAGCTTCTACAAATGGATCAAATGCCTTTGGCAGCGGTGCTATGAATTCCAATTCATCAGGTGTAATCATCTTCCACGCATGGAGAAGCTGGGTATGTAGATGATAGGATTTACTTATTCTACGAGATTCGGTAGTATCGTATTTTGGATCGCCTAAAATTGGATGTCCAATGGATGTAAGATGCGCACGAATCTGATGACTTCTTCCTGTAATCAAATGAACCTTTAACACACTGAATTCTTTGCAGTGAAAAAGAGGTTCGTATTCTGTTTCGATGAGAGATGAATCAAAGGTTTCTTCCTGGTGAATGGTTACTTTGTTTCGATATTCGTCTTTGGTAATGAAACCTGTAATTTTCATTGGATGTTCTAATTCTCCCATTACAACGCAAATATAATATTTCTGGACTGTTCGCTGGTTCAGCCATTCAGATACCTGTTGCAGACCAGAAAGTGATTTTCCAAAAATTAATAACCCAGAGGTGTTGCGATCTAGTCGGTTACAGATAGATGGTCGAAAGGTGCGTAAGCTCTCCTGGGAAATTAGTTGTTTCTCATACATAGATGCAAGAAGATATTCGTTCGCACTGATATCATCCTGCTTAGCCTTTTGACTTAACATGCCTACTGGTTTATTCATCACGATGTAATCCTCGTTTTCATAAACAATATCCAATGAAATCAAAGGCAAATCTTCTAATATTATATCATCTTTTTTCACATCCGTGGAAAAATTCTGAAATGTTTCATCGGATAAAAAAAGCTTTACTAAATCATCAATGGCAAGAATCTCATTTCCGACTGCT
>JAGOGN010000137.1:3185-4737 GCA_017996675.1 Lachnospiraceae bacterium
AATCAAAGGCAAATCTTCTAATATTATATCATCTTTTTTCACATCCGTGGAAAAATTCTGAAATGTTTCATCGGATAAAAAAAGCTTTACTAAATCATCAATGGCAAGAATCTCATTTCCGACTGCTTTTTTTTCGTTCAAAGTAATATTTTTCTTACGTAGCATTTTATAAATAAAGCTTTTTGGAGCTGATTTTAAAACTTTGCATAAAAATTTATCGAGTCTTTGTCCGCTTTGGTTTTTTTCGATTTGAAATTCTTTCATTGGTTGGTTTGTTTCCTTTCAATTTTCGCGGTGGAATTAAGCAGTTAGGTTGGAACCCAACAAGATCCATGCGGTTTGAGATTCTTAATGCTTCCATGACCAGATCGTAGTTTGCCGGGTTTCGATACTGAACCAATGCTCGCTGCATCGCTTTCTCATGTGGGTTAGTTGCAACATAAACAGAATTACCAGTCCGAGGATCAATACCAGTATAGTACATGCAAGTAGAGATGGTTGACGGAGTTGGGTAGAAATCCTGAACTTGCTGTGGATTCAATTTTTCATCTCTTAAATATTCCGCAAGCATGATAGCATCTTTTAAGGTAGATCCTGGATGAGAGGACATTAAATAAGGAACCATATATTGGTCTTTATTTAGTTTCTTGTTCATTTTTTCATATGCGATACAAAATTGTTTGTAGATCGTAAAGGTTGGCTTACCCATTTTATCCAACACCTGGTCACTAATATGTTCTGGCGCAACTTTTAATTGACCACTCACATGAAATTCGCAAAGTTCCTTTAAAAAGTCAGCTTTTTTATCCTGTAATAAATAATCAAACCGAATACCACTTCGGATAAATACTTTCTTTACTTTAGGGATTGCCCTTAATTTACGCAGCAATTGGATATAGTCGGAATGATCACTATTTAAATGTTCACAAGGTTTTGGAAACAGACATTGCTTGTGCTTGCAAACTCCTGATTTTAGCTGCTTTTCACAGGACGGATGTCTGAAATTTGCGGTAGGTCCGCCTACATCATGAATATAGCCTTTAAATTTAGAATCTTTGGTGAATGCAGTCGCTTCTTCTACAATGGACTCATGGCTTCGAGTCTGAATAATTCTGCCTTGATGAAAAGTTAATGCACAAAAATTACATCCGCCAAAACAACCGCGGTTACTTACTAAACTGAACTGGATTTCCTGAATTGCTGGAATCCCACCTTTTTCAATATAAGAAGGATGAAAAGTTCTAGCATAAGGCAATGCATAAACATCATCCATTTCCATTTGAGTCAAAGGCATGGCTGGTGGATTTTGAACAACATAGGTATGATCATTATAACTTTCGATTAAAGTTTTTGCTGAAAAAGGATCGGTATTTTGATATTGGGTATAAAAACTTTCCGCAAATATTTTTTTACTTTCAACGATTTGAGGAAAAGCTGGAAGTAGAATTCCATCTTCAAAATCAGGTTGACTGGTTTTATAAACAGTTCCTTTAATAAAGGTAATATCTTTTACCGCAATCTGACTATCCAGTGCATCTGCAACTTCAACAAT
>JAGOGN010000018.1 GCA_017996675.1 Lachnospiraceae bacterium
AGTAGTAATTCATCATCAGTAATTCAGTTTATTGTTTGACACTGCTCTCAAATTATGGTATATTTTTTTCGATAAGAGGGAGTAGTTAGCGTAGTGATGCGTGTACTCAACCGACAGTACGATTCGTTGAATCCGGTTAGTAACTAAGTAGCGAGACTTTTGTTGCGGTTTTAAGACGGCATCAAAGTCCCGCTATTATTTTGATGAGAAATAAGGAGAGTTTTTACAATGGGATTAAAAGAAATCATAGGTCTGCTTGGCGGACTTGCTCTGTTTTTGTACGGAATGCAAATGATGAGCGCAGGAATGGAAGCAGCTGCAGGAAACAAAATGAAGGCGATATTGGAGAAACTTACTTCTAACCGTATATTAGGTGTAACGGTTGGAGCTTTAATTACGGCAGTTATTCAATCTTCATCTGCTACAACAGTAATGGTAGTTGGATTTGTTAACTCAGGAATGATGACCTTACAGCAGGCTGTATGGATTATTATGGGTGCCAACATTGGAACGACAATTACTGGCCAGCTGATTGCAATGGATATGGGTGCGATCGCACCATTAATTGCATTTTTAGGAGTGGCACTTATTCTTTTTACGAAAAAAGCAAAGGTTCATCACATAGGTAGCATCTTGGCAGGCTTAGGTATTTTATTTATTGGTATGGATATGATGAGCGGATCCATGATGCCGCTTCGTGAGTCAGCAACGTTTATCCGTTTAATGACTCAGTTTGAAAATCCGCTGTTAGGAATATTGGCCGGTGCAGGATTTACAGCGGTGATACAATCTTCTTCGGCTTCGGTAGGTATTCTTCAAGCACTAGCAAAAAGCGGAGTGATTGGTTTTTCCAGTGCAGTTTATGTGCTTTTTGGGCAAAATATTGGAACGTGTATTACAGCAATATTAGCTTCAATTGGAACGAATCGAAATGCGAAGAGAACAACCATTATTCATTTGTCATTTAATATTATTGGAACAATTATTTTCACGCTGATTTGTATTTCCTTCCCGTTGGCGGATTTTGTAGCGAGTCTGACACCAGGAAGAGTTCCAGCTCAAATTGCAAATATGCATACGTTATTTAACATCGCAACGACCTTGTTGTTAATACCATTTGGAACTTATCTTGCGAAGTTTGCACAGAAAGTTTTACCAGATTTGGAAGAAATTCCAACAGGTAAGCAGCTGGCATATATACGCAATGTTTCTTTAGGTGGAGAAGGCCAGATTGGTAACTCTGCAATTCATGTAGAGCAGACTCGTAAAGAGTTGGAGAGAATGTTGGACTACGCAAGACAGAATGTTCATGCAGGTTTTCAGGCATTTCTACATGGTGATGTTTCTCAGATTCCTGTGATTGAAGAAACGGAAGAACAATTAGATTTCTTAAATAAAGAAATTTCAAAGTATATTACAAATATGATTACACACGAAACCAATGAGAAGGGTAGTCGAATCTTTAATGCTTTCTTTAATATTACAGGAAATATCGAAAGAATCGGCGATCATGCCATGAATATCGGAGGCTATGCAAAAGTAATTCATGAGAAACGGATTAGTTTTACGGATGCTGCTCAAATGGAAATTGAAAATATGCAAAAAGTGTGTGACAAATTATTGGATTTGCTGCAAAATAGAGAAATAGATCAATTAGAGGAATTAACGCAGATTGCTGCATTAGAACAACGAATTGATGATATGACTTTAGAATATCGAAATAATATGTTACAACGATTAAAAGAGGGAAGTTGCTTAGATGAAGGAAGCATAATTTATTCGGAGATGTTAACAGATTTTGAGCGAATTGGTGACCATGCATTAAATATTTCACAACAATTGGTTCAAATACATTTAGCGCAGTAAGGAGCAAAGGAGACTGGATGAATATGGATTTAGCACTTCAAATTGGAATGTTATTAGTTGGATTTGCAATGTTGGTAAAGGGTGCCGACTGGTTTGTGGAAGGAACAGCAGGTATTGCTGAAAAATTTCATATTCCTCAATTAGTAATAGGACTGACCATCGTTGCCATGGGAACTAGCGCGCCAGAAGCAGCAGTAAGTATTACCGCAGGGCTGGAAGGAAACGCTGGAATCACAGTGGGTAATATCGTAGGAAGTAATATCTTAAATATTTTAATTATATTGGGTATTACTGCAGTGATTACAAGAGTAGCGATTCGTCAATCTACCTTACGATATGAGATTCCTTATATGTTGATTATCACACTAGTCTTATTGTACATGGGTTACACAGGTGGGACCATTAACTGGATCGAAGGAATTGTATTATGGGTTCTATTTATTTTGTATCTGGGTTATTTATTCCGTATGGCAAAAAGAGGAAAAGTAGACCTTGAAAATGAAGAAATTGAAGACCATAATATTTGGGGTCTTTTGCTATATGGAGTAATCGGTGGCGTCTTGATTGTATGGGGCAGTAATATGGCGGTAAAAGGTGCAACAGAAATTGCCGAAACTTTTGGACTGAGTCAGCGGTTTATTGGTCTTACGATTGTAGCATTAGGAACTTCCTTGCCAGAACTTTTCACTTCCGTTACTGCAGCAATTAAAGGAAAGGCAGACATTGCAATTGGAAATATAGTAGGAAGCAATATTTTTAATATTCTTTTTGTAATCGGAACAACCAGTTTAATTACACCTGTTGTATTTGAAAGTAAATTTGTAATTGATACATTGATTGCTGTTGGAGCAGGAATTCTATTATGGCTTGCTGTGATTCGGCATAAAGAACTCAGAAAAGTCTGGGGTGTGATTTTTCTATTGGCGTACTGCGGGTATTTTATTTATTTGATCCAATAATTATTACTGTTGCATTGAAAGTAAGAATTGAGTATAATTTTATTAGAATTATTCTGTAGCTAAGATGCGCAACAGGATAGGAAGAAAAGCTGACAGGATTCTGTCAGCTTTTTGCGATTAAATGCCTGAAGGAGGATGAATATGAATTTACGAGAGATTATGGAACAAAAGCATTTTGTAGTTGTAGGTGATACCCTGAATCAATCCAAATATGCATATATTATCAAAAATCAGTTGGAAGAACAGAATTACCAAGTTTCTTGTGTCGGCAAGGAGTTAGCATCCATTGACGAGGTTGAAGGAGAGATTGACGTGGTTGATTTATGTATTCATCCAGCAAAAGGAATAACTTTATTAAAACAAATGACGAAACCGGTGAAATGTGTGTTGATTCAACCTGGAGCAGAGAGCGCAGAAATATTTGAATATTTAAAGACCAAGGATATCCCTTATTTAGAAGGATGTGTGCTGGTAGGACTAAGACTTTACGGAAAGTAGGAAATGAAATGGACGAGCTTGATTTAATGGCGAGAAATGCGAGAAGTGATCCGAAAATATTTGAGGAACTTGTACATCAACAGCACAAGTTCTTGGTTCATTGCGCATATCAGGCCACTCATCGCTATATTAGCCAAGCGGAGGATGAATGGTCAGAAACCTTAATCGCTTTTCACGATGCGGTGCAGTCTTATGATTCATCAAAGGGCCCGTTTACGCCATATGCAAAGCTTGTTATTACCAGAAGACTGGTAGATTATTATCGCAAAAATAAAAAGAATTCACAGGAGTTGCTTACAGATCCGGCTGATTTTACAGATCATGTGACCAAAGAGGGTTACAATACGATTAAAAAGCAAATTGAAGAGAAAATTTGCAGTCAGGAACCAACTACTGCGGCAGACGAGATTGAAGAGATTCAGCGAAAGTTAAAGAAATATGGATTTTCATTTTGGGATTTAACTTCCGTCTCGCCAAAGTCTTCAAAAACAAAAGCAAATTGTAAAATAGTGATTCAATTCATGTTGGAACAACCACAGTTATTACTGGAATTAAGAATGAAAAAGCAACTTCCGATAAAAATAATTGAAAAAAATACTGGTATACCCCCAAAATTTCTAGATAAATATCGTAGATATATAATAACAGCAGTGGAAATTCTTTCCGGAGAGTATCCAAAGCTGGCAGAATATTTAGTAGAATTCAGAAAGTGAGGTTGGTATTATGAAAGGAATTGTTGTAGAAATTCAACAGAATATTGCTGCTTTACTTTCGGATGATGGCATGGTAAGGAAGGTTTCTAACCGGAATTACTCCATAGGACAGGAGGTAGAAGTAAGGATGATGAAAACAATGAATTGGAAAAAATGGGCAGCAGCCGGATCCGTCGCAGCATGTTTGGTATTAGTATTTGGAGTAGGTGCTTATGCATATACAACTCCATATAGTAAAGTAAGTTTGGATGTGAATCCTTCTATTGAATATACGTTAAATCGTTTTGGACGAGTAATTGATGTAGAAGGTATAAACGAAGATGGCGAAGCAATTATTAGTGAAGCTCAGGTAGATAGTTTGATGCATCAGTCTATCCAGGATGCAGTTGCCCAGACCATCGATGTAATTGAAGAAGATGGATATTTCGAAGGCGAAGGAGCTGGAATCGTAATTGCAGCGTCCAGTGAGGACGAGGATCTTGCAGATGAACTGGCAGATGATTTAAAAGATGTGACAGAAGATGAACTAGATGAATTAGATGCAGACGCAACAGTAGAAACACTTTCTGCAGGACAAGCATTAGTGAAAGAAGCAAATGAGTTAGGAGTAACTCCTGGTAAATTGAATCTTGTTAAGAAATTAATGCGCGCAGCAGGTGAGGAAGTACAGATCGAACAACAGTTATGGTTAGAAAAATCGGTAAAAGAAATCATGGCTGAAACGAAGATGCTGAAAGAACAGACAAGAAACAAAGCTCAAACGAAGCAAGAAACAGCAGAGCTAGAAGAAGAGCAAAATCAAGAGCAAAATCAAGAACAAAATGCTGGTGAAGATAAGAAGAATCAAGAAGAGAACGCAGCTCAAAAGGAAAATCAGAATGGAAACCAAGCTGGAAATTCTAATGAAAACAAACCAGAACAACCTGGAAATAGTAAGCCTACTGAGAATCCTTCAAATCAACCTGCAGATAAATCAAAGACAGGAAATGGACAAAATACAAACGGACAGGATAAAAGACCGTAAGTAAAAATTTTAAGGGCTGCTTCGAAAGAAGCAGTTCTTTTTTTGTGGGGACATTTGACAGATTAAATTATTCTGATACAATTAAAAAGCAAGAAAAAGCAGGAAAGGTAAGAATCATGGAAAATAAAGTAATACAGTCAAAAGGAGATTTAGCAGAGGAGTATTTTTCACAAGGATACAATTGTTCACAGGCAGTGTTGATGGCTTTTACTAAAGAGTGCGACATTGATGAAAAGACAGCATTGAAAATTAGTTCCTCGTTTGGTGGAGGAATGGGACGCTTGAGAGAAGTGTGCGGAGCTGTGACAGGAATGTTTATGGTAGCTGGATTGTTATATGGATATTCTGATCCGAAGGAAAAATCCTTAAGAGCAAGCCATTATGAGAAAATTCAGGCGTTGGCATCTGATTTTAAAACGGAAACAAACTCAATTGTTTGTAAGGAATTGTTGGGGTTAGTTGAAAACAGCGAAGTAGCAACAAAGAAGATTCCATGTAAAGACTTAGTTCGTAGAGCAGCTACGATTATGGAAGAATTCATGAATACACATCCAATCAGAGAAAATTAAGAAGCGCAAAGCTTCTTTTTTTTAATCTGTAAATGTTGTTTATTTATTAGAATTTTGTGATATAATATAATATATTTAGAAGGAGGCAGATATGATTAGACGATTATTAATTAGTGAATGCAATTCCAGGAGAAAAGTACTTCTTTTTTTAGGATTTCTAATGTATCTGTGTATCGTTTTTTTGACTCAGGAATTTGCATTTTCGGGCAAGGAACTTCAAATTGGTCAGCTACGAATAAATGACCATCTCCTTTTTGACTTTATGATCCAATTTCAAATTTTACTACTTGTGGGTTTTATTTTGTTGGGAGGTTATAAGTCATTCCTTGTTTCGACTGTTTTAAATTTGGTGGGATTTAGCGCTTGCCTGATTATGAGTGTAAAGAATCATAGTACGTCCTTATTACCTGATATTCTTTCTTATGTTACAACTGAGATTGTGATTGGATTGATTTATAATTATAAAACACGGGTGAAGTTACAGGTCGCTGAATTGGAAGCGAAAGAAAAAGCATTACAAAAGATGGCTTATTTTGATGGTTTGACGAATATTCTTAATCGAAAAGTTTTCATTGAAGTTGTTCAGGAGAGAATTGTTCAATATGGCGAAGGTAGAGATGATTTTTATATTATTTTTTTGGATATTGATGATTTTAAAAATATAAATGATAAGATGGGTCATTATTATGGAGATTTAATCTTAAAGGAATTATCATACCGCATTATGAGACATTTGTCAGAACGGGATACGATCGGAAGACTTGGGGGAGATGAGTTGGGATTATTGATTTATGCCCAGTCTGAAAATCAGATTATGGAAAATTTGCGAAAGATTAAGGAAGAAATACTTCGAGCATATCGTTTTGAAGGAAAAGAGCTTCATGTAACAGTAAGCATGGGAGTTGCACATTTTCCTGCAGATGGACACACTTCAACAGAGTTATTGAAGAATGCAGACTTGGCAATGTACCAGTCGAAAGCAATTGGAAAGAATAGAATTACATTATTTAAGAGTGCATAAGAGTCATTTTAAGAAGAAGCTATTGAAGAATGAAAGAATTATGTTATAATTATTTTAGTTACATGGAATTACTAATTTTGCTAGAGAAAAGGAGATAGAATGATGAAAGCATCAATTGATCGTGAAGGTTGTATTTCGTGTGGTTTATGTGAAACAATATGCTCAAAGGTATTTCGGATGGCAGATGACGGACTTGCAGAAGTTTATGTAGAGGAAGTTCCAATTGATATGGAAGCATGTGCGACGGAAGCACAGGATAATTGTCCTGCAGGAGTAATTACAGTAGAATAATCGTATGATCCTGCCTGCATAGAACAGGCAGGATTTTTTAATTAGTTGAGAGAAATAACAGGTGAAACAAATGAAATATTATCTGGCACCAATGGAAGGCTTAACAGGGTATATTTATCGGAATGCATATCATCATCACTTTATGCCGATGGATAAATATTTTGCTCCCTTTATTGTAGCGACCTCAAATCGAAAAATGAATCATCGCGAATGGAGTGACCTGTTACCGGAGCATAATCAGGAATTAACGCTTATACCACAAATTCTGACAAATAAGACGGAGGATTTTTTGAATACTGCATCAAGGCTATGGGAGATGGGGTATCAGGAGATTAATCTGAATCTTGGATGTCCTTCAAAAACGGTGGTAACGAAAGGAAAAGGATCTGGATTTTTAGACAAAACAATTGAGCTAGAACGATTTTTGGATCAAATTTTTAGTCGTTTGGAAGGAAAGTTATCCATTAAAACTCGAATCGGGAGATTTGAAGCGGATGAGTTTGAGCGGATATTAGAAATATTTAATCGATTTCCATTGGAAGAGTTGATTATTCATCCAAGAGTGCAAACGGATTATTATAACAATCAACCAGATATGGAAGCATTTCGTTTGGGATATCAGAATTCAAAGACCAAGGTCTGCTATAATGGTGATGTTTTTTCTTTGGAAAGGGCAGATGAGATTTTCGCACAGTTTCCAAATTTAGATTCAATGATGCTAGGAAGAGGAATGATCCGAAATCCAGATTTGAGAAACCTTTTGGAAGAAAGGGAAAATGGCCAACAGAATCAAGAACGAGCCCAAAGATGGGAATCGTTTCATAATGAAATTTTTGATGGATATGAACAGGCATTCGATGGTGATCGACCTGTGTTATTTAAGATGAAAGAAATCTGGCATGAATGGGGAAATTCATTTGAATCACAAGGCCGTTTATTAAAGAAAATAAAGAAGTGTAACACAAAGGAAGAATATAAAAAAATAGTAAATGAGCTCTTTTTTACTGTTTTTTCATGAAAAGCACAAAGAAAAGAGTAGAATTTGGTACATTTTTGTCAATGTTGGCACCTCCGTTTTTTTACAATCTGTGTTAAAATAAGATAGTAAAGAGAAGAGTAGAAAGAAGAGGAATGTATATGAGAAAGACAAAGATCGTATGTACATTAGGACCGGCAACGGATCAGCCGGGCGTGTTAGAAGAATTAATATCCTCAGGGATGAATGTTGCAAGAATGAATTTCTCCCATGGGAATTATGAGGAACATAAGGGAAGAATGGATCGTGTAAAAGAAATCCGACAGAGAATGGGTTTACCAATTGCTTTGTTGCTCGACACAAAGGGACCAGAAATTCGAATCAAAGAATTTGAAAGTGGATCCATTGAGTTGAAGAAGGGTCAGTTATTCACCTTAACATTAGGGGACGAGCCAGGGAATGAGACTAAAGTTTCCATCACTTGCGATTTATTATATCAGGATGTAGAGCCTGGTGTGATTATTTTGATTGATGACGGACTGATTGCGATGGAAGTGGAGAAAGTAGTTGAAACTGATATTGTTTGTCGCGTTCTAAATTGCGGGAAGATTTCGAACCGAAAGGGTGTCAATGTTCCAGGAGTACATCTTTCCCTACCGTATATTAGTGCAAAGGATAGACAGGACTTAGTATTTGGTGTGAACCAGGATATCGATTTTGTCGCAGCTTCGTTTGTTCGAAACAGAGAAGATGTAATCGAAGTGAGAAAGATTTTAGATACCAATGGCGGCCAGGGAATTCGACTGATTTCTAAAATAGAGAATCAAGAAGGCGTTGATCATATAGATGAAATAATTGAAGTTTCAGATGGTATCATGATTGCCAGAGGAGACATGGGTGTTGAAATACCAGGAGAAGAAGTACCAATTATTCAAAAAATGATTATTAAGAAAGTATATGAAGCTGGTAAACAGGTAATCACTGCTACTCAGATGCTAGAGTCGATGATTAAGAATCCAAGACCAACAAGGGCTGAGACCGCAGATGTCGCAAATGCAGTTTACGATGGAACCAGTGCGATTATGCTTTCAGGAGAAACAGCTGCAGGAGCATATCCGGTTGAGGCATTAACTACGATGGTTCGTATTGCAGAACGAGTGGAACAAGATATTGATTATAGAAAAAGATTCTTTAGTCATGAGAGACCAATGAATCCAGATATCACAGATGCAGTAAGTCATGCTACGTGTACAACAGCGCATGATTTAAATGCGGGAGGCATCATAACCGTTACGAAATCTGGACGTACAGCTCGAATGATTTCCAGATATCGACCAGAATGTCCAATTATTGGATGTACAACCAATGAACGAATTTGTAGACAAATGAATATGTCATGGGGTGTACTTCCAGTGTTAATTGATGAAAAAGATGAAATGGATGATCTATTCACACATTCCATCGATGCTGCTGTAAAAAGTGGTTATTTACACCAAGGGGATTTAGCGGTTATTACATCCGGAATTCCTCTAGGAGTATCGGGAAGTACCAATATGATAAAAGTTCAGGTTGTTTCCTGATTTGAATAAAAAACAAGGAGTGCAGATTTTGCACTCCCTTTTTTTATTTGATTTTTTCAAAAGCTTCTACACCATGTTTGCAGATTGGACAAATGTAACCTTCAGGCAATGGATCCCCTTCATAAACATATCCACAAACGGTACATAACCATCCGGTTTTTTGTTCTGCTGATTTAGCGGGTTTAATATTTTTCTGATAGTAATTATAGGTTGTAGAAGTAGTATCGGTAAGAACTTCACCACCAGTAACGACTGCTCCAAAAATAGTATGTGTGCCCATATCCATTTCGCTAACGACCCGTGCGGAAATAAATGAGTTTACACCTTCAGTTACATAATAAATCCCATTCTCGCTACGCTCTGCATTTTCGTAATTCTGGAATTTATCAACGTTCTTGCCGCTTTGGAAACCAAAATGTTGAAAAAGTTCAAAGGTAGCATTTTCAGCAATAACGGAAACATTAAATTCTTTAGTACGTTGAATCATATCATGGGTGTAATTATCTTTGTTCACTGCAATAGAGATCTGGCATGGGGTAGAAGTGACCTGTGAAGCAGTGTTGATGATACAACCATTGTCTTTGTCACCTTCACGTGCTGTGAGGACAAATAAGCCGTATTGTATTTTAAACATGACATTTGTATTCATTGATTATTCCTCCTAGTGTTCGCAAATAAATGTATGTTGATTTTCCAAAAGATGATCAGCCAATAACTCCATGGCTTCTTTATTCTCAGCAGATAGATCAGACTTAATGGAAATGACTGGTTCACATAATGTGATCTCTTTCATGGATTCTAAAGCTTCCCGAATTTTCTTACCTGCCATAGGTGCCCATGAACCATTTTCAATAACTGCGACTGTTCTTTTTTGGAAATTCTTGCCCTTTAAATGTGTTAAAAAGTCTTCCATAACAGGGAACAAACCTCCGTCATAAGTGGAGCTTGCTAATACAAGGCGATCATAGCGATAAGCATTCTCAATTACTTCGGACATGTCATCACGAGTTAAATCGCGTAAGATCACATTTTTGGCTCCTTTTTTATGCAAGATGGTTCCTAATAATTTGGCTGCGGCAGCGGTGTGTCCATGAATGGAAGAATATGCAATTAAAATTCCGTCCTCTTCTGACTGGTAACTGCTCCAAATGGAATATTTGTCAAGAAAATAAGCAAGGTTATCTTTTAAAACTGGACCATGCAGGGGACAAATCATAGAGATTTCCAATGGGCAGACTTTCTTTAATAAAGCCTGAACTTGTGCACCATATTTTCCCACGATGTTAATGTAATATCTTCGTCCATCTACGATCCATTCTTTTTCGGAATCTAAAATTCCGAAAGTGCCAAATGCATCAGCGGAAAAGAGAATATGATCATATGAATCAAAAGTGACCATTACTTCAGGCCAGTGAACCATTGGAGCCATAAAGAACTGCAAGGTGTGTACACCTAATGATAAGGTATCACCTTCTGCGACAACAAGACTTCGAGAAGTCAGATCAACTGGGAAAAATTGAAGTAGCATACGGAATGTTTTTTCATTACCAACCACAGTCATGGAAGGATATTTCTCCAAAAGCAGTCCGATGGTTCCAGAATGATCTGGTTCCATGTGTGAAACAATTAAATAATCTGGTTCTGAGTGTACAAAATGCTGATCCAGTATTTGAATCCATTCTGTTGCTTTTCGAAAATCAACAGTGTCCATAATTGCAGTCTTCCTGTCTTGAATCAGGTAAGAATTATAAGTCACACCGTTGGGTATGGCATACTGGCTTTCAAATAAGTCAAGAGTTTGATCAGCAACCCCAATGTATTGAATAGAGTCAGTGAGTTGGTTCGTCTTCATGTTTTAGTGTCTCCTCTTCTTTCATTCTATATCCAACACCAACCTCGGTAAAAATATATTGAGGCTCCATTGGACAGTTTTCTAATTTACGTCTGATATTTGCCATGTTTACGCGTAAAATCTTATTGTCTGCATCTGCATAAGGTCCCCAGACATGCGTCATAAGTGAACTGTGTGTAACAACTTTACCGGCATTTTGAGCCAAATATGAAACGATTTTATATTCTACCGGAGTGAGATGAATGTCCTGATTGTTTAACGTAATTTTACGTCGTTCAAAGTCAACACACAACCCCATGCACTGATAAACCGTTTTAGTAAGTGCCTGACCTGCGTGCACTCGATTATGGTGTCTAAGCGAAGTGCGAATACGTGCGAGTAACTCGCTGGATCCGAAAGGTTTACCAATATAGTCATCTGCACCGGAATCCAAAGCGTGTACTTTTTCTTTCTCCTGGGTTCTGGCAGAAACTACTACAATTGGAAGGTCGGACCAAGAACGGATAGAGGTTATGATGTCCATTCCATCCATATCCGGTAACCCCAGATCTAAAACGATTAAATCAGGACACTGGGAATTAGCAAGAGCTAGCCCCTCTGTCCCGCTATGTGCCTGTAACACTCGGTATCCATTTGATAATAACGCATTTGTGATGAATTTGGCAATATTTTTTTCATCTTCAATGACTAGTATTGTATACTTGGAATTCACTTGTTATCCTCCCTAATCTCTAGTGGAAGCACGAAAATAAATTCAGTGCCTCTGCTTCTGTTTTGAACATAGATGGTACCATCATGTGCTTCTATAATTGTCTTGCAAATGGAAAGACCGATTCCCATTCCACGTTTTCCATTTGTAGCGACTGTAACATCAGCGGACCCTTCAAATAATGTATTCAGTTTATCGGAATCAATTCCTTTACCATAATCACGAATTTGAAATGTGACAGAAATTTCATTTACCAGTATTACGAAATCGATAGGTTCCAAACTTTCTGAGTGAAGATAAGAATTATCTAACAGATTAATAATAACCTGCTCGATTAAAAGTGGATCCATCGGAAGTAGAATCATTTCCTGAGGGCTAGTTACCTGTAATCTGGCCAGTGGACGTCGCTTTTTGAAACGGAAAACGGCTTCTGAAACGACTTCTTCCAATACTTCCATGGATTTGTGAACTTTCAGTTCCTTACCATCAATTCTGGTAATAGATAAAAGATTTTCTACCATATTCAGTAACCAGTTTGCATCTTCATTAATTTCAGTCATCATTTCTTTTACATCAGCGGATGATAAGCTAGGAGCATGATCGATTGCATTGGAACTGGTTCCAAGAATACTAGTGAGAGGAGTTCTTAAATCATGTGAAACTGCACGTAAGAGATTGGCGCGCATATGTTCCTTTTCACTTAAACGGAGGTGCTCTTCGCGCTCCCGGATGATCTGTTCCTGAATTTTCAAATGTGAAGTTCTGGCACTGGTGATAATGGTAATAATCAGTGTGGCCAAAAAAGTAACAGGATATCCTGATGTTTCAAAAGATAAATGAAAATATGGTTTTGTAAAAAATATATTGATAGACAGTACGCTTAGAATTGCAAACGCAATCCCGTATGCATAACCATTGGTCTTTCTTGCAACAATCAGTAAAGCGATAATGTAGGTTAATGCAACATTTGTGGTATTTGCAGATGTGAATCTGAAAAGTATAAAACAAAAGAAAGTGGCAATTAATAAAAGTAAAAGTGTATAGATGGAATCATATAAATGATGGATTCGCTTCATGCTATTCATAAGGTCTCCTATTGTATTAAGGATTTATTTTAATCGAGGTTGCAGTACCTTTAAAACGTGAAATCGTATTGGTGGATGGGTCATTGACGGAGATTGCTGTAACCGTAAACTGAATCTGATCATTTACCAGAATGTCGCTAAATGAAGCAGTAGTATGATCGCTAAATGCAATTTTACATAAAGGAGGTACTGTTATATCAATTGTTTGAAAAAGAGCATCATCAGGACAGGAAACGGTCAGGGTAGAATTATTGATCGACATGACAGTTCCAGTAATAGACTCATTGTCACTATTATCGTTTAGCTGATCGATGAGCTTGCCTACCTGATCATCTGACAGATGTGGAATAATCTTTCTTGCTTCCCCTGGCGGAATTTTCTTCACAAATTGCAGGGAATCAAATGCGCCGGCCTCTATTAATTCAGAAATTGTTTTTTTAGAGCTATCAGCAAGGTTATCCAGTATGGTACTGGATTCCTTTTCTAGAATATCCTTGGTTGAATCACTGAGTTCATTTTTAGAAGAAATTTCATCGTAAAACGAAACAATCTCTTCCTTGGAAAATGAGTCTGGATTAATGCCAATGGATTTCATATATTTTTCAGCGTGGCTGTATTGAAGTTGTTTAATAGTGAACCATGATCCGGCACCTAAAAGTAGAACAACACCCGCACACAAAAAGATAATATTTTTCTTTTTCATAGGTAACTCCTCCCTTAAAGAGAAAACAATAACACACACCTATATTATAACACTACTGCATTTTGAATGATAGATAAAAAAGGCGTAAAGAAAGGCAAAAATTAACAGGTGATACTTACACTATTAACAGATTATTAACAATCATTTAAAAAAAATGTGGTAGTATGGAAAAAACAATTGGAAAAGGTTATAAGGGAAATGAGGAGTTGACTTGAAGAAAAGTAGGGGTGTTTTTTATGTTTTATTTTTGGCATTATTGATATGTGGGTGTCAGAAGACGACTGCAACGAATGTGTCAGAATTAAAGAGCCAGGTAAAAGAACAAAAAGATAAAGAGTTAAATCAATTAAATGTGAGCGGAAATGATTATGTAATGATCTATTATCCCGATCAGACGCAGTCAAATCTTTTAACCAAAAAGGTTCAAATCCATGAGCTGAGTGGGGAAAAAATCTGCAATGAACTGATTCGTGCGGGAGTAATGGACAAGTCAGTTAAAATACAAAAATGCAAGCCCATGAAAGAAGATGATAAAGTATATCTGAATTTAGATTTTAACGATGATTTTCAAAAACAACTGCATCGATGCAGTAGCGCAGAAGAACAATTGCTAGTTGGTGCAGTCGTGAATAGCTATATGAGCGCATATCCATATAGTGTAGTTCGAATAACGGTAAATGGAAATCTGATACAGTCCCAGTTTGCGGAAGTAGACGGTTTTTGGAGAAAATATACCAAAACACAAGAAAATCTTATTACAGAGCAGGTTACCTATAATGGAAACCGGTATGAGGTCAAGGGCAGAAAATTTGTTAGTGAAATGGGATTTTCCACAATTTTCAATTCAGATCTTTTGGATTATCAATATGACGCAGACTCTAATGTGGCAACGTTTACATTAGCTGGAAAATTATTTACAGATAAGGCGTATTTGGCGATTTCGATTTGCAATTATCCACTTCGTGAAACGGTGGAAGGGCTACAGCTTCAGTCCGTAATTCCATTAAGCTTATCCGCAGGCAAGTATGGTGCCAGTCGGATTGATGGATTTCAATTAGTAGGACAACAGGGTAACCAGTACCTGTATGATTATTGTCTGGAAACGAATGGGAAAGTGTATTTGCTCGAAATAAAGTATGAAGGGGTATCACCGGAAAAATATATTCCCCAACTAATGGCTTGCGTCCAACAGTTTTCACTGTTACAATAGAAATAGATTCATGTTCTTAAATATGTTGAACGAAAAACGTGATTCTCTT
>JAGOGN010000019.1 GCA_017996675.1 Lachnospiraceae bacterium
TAGGGACCATCTGATTCATAAGATTCATAAATTAGCAGGGTGCACAAAGGAAGATGTAAAGAATTTAACGATTTTAAAAAGGTCAATTGATGCTAGAAAAAGTAACCAGATTATGGAAACCTATTCAGTTAGTGTATGTCTTCCTTCCGCAATCGAAAAGAGACTTATGAAGAATTATAAAGATTGTGACACTTATAAGGAAATAGTTTACCGCCCTAAAATAAGTGGAGTAGAGCCACTCAAACATCGTCCAGTCATTATAGGCAGTGGACCATGTGGTCTTTTCGCAGCTTACTTTTTGGCTCAAAATGGATATCGTCCGTTGATTTTGGAAAGAGGAAAGTCAGTTTTGGAACGACAAAAAGATGTAGATCTTTTTTGGAATACAGGTGTTTTGGATTTGGAATCGAATGTACAATTTGGTGAAGGTGGCGCAGGAACATTTTCAGATGGAAAATTAAACACTTTGGTAAAGGATTCGGATGGAAGAAATCGTGAGGTTCTTCGCATTTTTGTTGAAGCAGGCGCGCCAGAAGATATTATGTATGAAGCAAAGCCACATATTGGGACGGATGTTCTTGTTTTGGTGTTACAAAATATGAGACATCAGATCGAAGAGTGGGGCGGAACTTACCAATTTCAGTCAAAAGTAACTGGATTCCTATTCGAACAAAATCAGGTTAAAGGCGTTCGCTTAAGTGATGAAAGCATCATTGAAACAGAAAACGTTATTCTTGCAATTGGTCATAGCGCAAGAGATACGTTTGAAATGCTCAATGCTCAGCATTTTAACATGGAAGCGAAATCTTTTGCTGTCGGTCTGAGAGTAGAACATCCTCAAAGCATGATTCAAAAAAGTCAATATGGGGATCAAAGGGAAGATTTATTACCTGCAAGTTATAAGTTAGCAGGAAAAGGAAGAAACCAAAGAGGAGTTTACTCCTTTTGCATGTGCCCAGGTGGGTATGTGGTGGATGCTTCTTCAGAAAATCAGCGCCTGGCAATTAATGGAATGAGTGAAAGAGCCAGAGATAGTAAAAATGCAAATAGTGCAATTATTGTAGCTGTGACACCAGAGGATTTCCCTAATCAGGGACCTTTAGCAGGAATGGAATTTCAACGTTCTATCGAAGAAAAGGCTTTCCAACTTGGAAATGGAGCAATTGTTCAGCAGTTATACGGGGATTATAAGAAAAAACAAAAGTCTGTTTGTGCGGGCAGTTTTGAAAGTGAAACAAAAGGAAATTGTGTGTGGGGAGATTTGAGTTCCATTTATTCAGATGAGATTCGAGAAGCCTTTATTGATGGAATGGAAGAATTTAACCGTAAAATCAAAGGTTTTGCTAAAGATGATGTGATTTTGTCCGGAGTGGAAACAAGAACTTCTTCACCAGTTCGCATACTGCGTGACGAAACGATGCAGAGCAACTGGCACGGTGTTTATCCAGGTGGCGAAGGCGCTGGATATGCCGGTGGAATTATGTCTGCCGCGATGGATGGAATTCGATTATTTGAGGAAATTGCAAAGATCTATCAGAGAATGGAGTAAATCATGTGTAACACAGCAGCTAAAATTGACCGGTCGAAATTGACCCCAATGATGCAAAAATATTTGGAGACAAAAGAGGAATATAAAGATTGTATTTTATTTTACCGTCTTGGAGATTTTTATGAAATGTTCTTTGATGATGCAATCACTGCTGCCAAAGTTTTAGAAATTACTTTAACTGGCAAAAGTTGCGGATTAGAGGAAAGGGCTCCCATGTGTGGGATTCCTTTTCATGCAATGGACGGATATTTAAATAAACTGGTTTCAAATGGTTATAAAGTGGCGATTTGTGAACAGGTCGAAGACCCAAAGGAAGCAAAGGGTCTGGTACGACGTGAGGTGACCAGGGTGGTCACTCCTGGTACGAATATGAGTATTCAGGCACTGGATGAAAAAAGAAATCAGTATTTGATGTGTATCGTTTGCGTAGATGAAGGATTTGGAATATCGGTCTGTGACGTTTCTACTGGAGATTTTCATGTAACACAGGTGGATGACTTAAAAAAACTGTTGGACGAAATTGCTTTATTTTCTCCAATAGAGATTGTCTGCAACGATGCTTTTTTGATGTGGCAGTCAGAAATAGATGTTTTAAAAGATCGATTTGGAATGATGGTCTATCCTTTAGACCATTCTCATTTTGATGAAGGAAAAGCGCAGGATCTTCTTTTGTCGCACTTTAAAGCTGCTAAATTACAGGCGCTTGGACTGGACGAGTTCACATTGGGAACAGTTTCAGCGGGTGCTCTTTTGGCGTATCTTTATGAAACACAAAAGAATTCACTATCTCACATCACACAATTACATCCTTATTCAAATGGGAAATATATGTTATTAGATAGTGCGACCAGACGTAATTTGGAACTTGTGGAAACCATGAGAGAAAAGAACAAAGTAGGTTCTCTTTTATGGGTTCTGGATAAAACAAAAACCGCGATGGGAGCGAGACTGTTGCGAACTTATGTTGAACAACCGTTGATTTACAAAGAGGATATTGAAGCACGTTTAGAAAGTGTAGAATGTCTGAAAGAACAGTATTTGGAACGAGAAGAAATCAGAGAGTATCTTCAGCCTGTTTATGACTTGGAACGACTGATTTCAAGAATCACTTATGAAACAGCCAATCCAAGGGATTTTATTGCCTTTGCTTCTTCTTTATCCATGCTTCCATCCATTCGCATGGTCATGGAAGATTTACAAACTCCACTCATTCAGGAAATGAAAGAACAACTGGATCCATTAGAGGATTTGTGTCAGATGATTCAACATGCAATTGTGGAAGAACCGCCAATTTCTACCAGAGATGGAGGAATCTTTCGTCCAGAGTATCATCCTGATATTGAACGATTGCGTCAGGCTGGTACAAAAGGAAAAGAGTGGTTAGCTGCGTTAGAAGAAAAAGAACGAGCTGCTACCGGCATTAAGTCAATGAAAATCAAATATAATCGCGTTTTTGGATATTATCTGGAAGTGACCAACTCCTATAAAGATATGGTTCCAAAGGAATATATTCGAAAACAGACATTGGCGAACGCGGAACGATACGTAACAGAAGAATTAAAGGAATTAGAAGAGGATATTTTAGGCGCACAGGATAAATTGATGAATCTGGAATATGAACTCTTTGTTGAACTCAGAAATCGCGTGGCGCAGGAAGTGGATCGTATTCATCGAACGGCAAAAGCTGTCGCTAAAATCGATGTATTATGCTCACTTGCCTATGTTGCTGCTAAAAATAATTATGTGAGACCTAGAATAAATGAAGAAGGAACCATCCATGTTTCTCAAGGTAGACATCCAGTTGTGGAACGTATGATGCCAGAACATTTATTTATTACGAATGATATTGATTTAGATCAGGACAAAAAAAGAATTTCGATTATCACTGGTCCTAATATGGCTGGAAAAAGTACTTATATGAGACAGACGGCTCTGATTGTATTAATGGCGCAAATTGGCTGCTTTGTACCTGCAAAAGAAGCAAATATTTCTATTGTAGATCGAATTTTTACTCGTGTAGGAGCATCTGATGATCTTGCTAGTGGACAAAGTACCTTTATGGTTGAGATGACGGAAGTAGCGAATATTTTACGAAATGCGACCCCGAATAGTTTGCTGATTTTGGATGAAATTGGTAGAGGAACCAGCACGTTTGATGGACTAAGTATTGCCTGGGCAGTTGTAGAATACATATCCAATCCTCAGATTTTAGGTGCAAAAACACTTTTTGCCACCCATTATCATGAATTAACGGAACTAGAGGGACGTTTGGATAATGTGACAAATTACTGTATTGCAGTAAAAGAGAATGGTGATGATATTGTATTTTTGCGTAAAATTATTCCAGGTGGCGCAGATAAAAGTTATGGTATTTTAGTTGCGAAACTTGCAGGAATACCAGACGACGTCATCGCACGGGCAAAAGAAATTGCTGCCTGTTTGGATCAGACGGATTTGGTGAAACAATCTGATTTGCTTGCAAACATGGAACAAATTACTGCCAAAAAGAAAACGGAGAATCCGCCAATCTATCAAGAATTGTTTCATAAAATACTTGAGATTGATGTCCCTAGAACAACACCATTAGAAGCAATGAGTGTTTTAGTAGAATTACAAGAAATGATCAACCAGATCTTGAACTGATCATAGGAGGATACAAGGTGCAAATTGAACTGTTAGACCAACATACAATTGATAAAATTGCTGCTGGAGAAGTAGTTGAAAATCCGAAAAGTATTGTTAAGGAATTACTGGAAAATGCAATTGATGCACATTCTAAAAGTGTGACAATCGAAATCAAAGATGGGGGATTATCCTATATTCGAGTAACCGATGATGGTTGCGGAATTGATGCAAGTCAGGTTACCAAGGCTTTTATGCGACATGCAACCAGTAAAATTCGATCAGAGCAGGATTTGAATCATATAGGCACATTAGGGTTTCGTGGAGAAGCACTTTCCAGTATTTGTGCGGTATCCAGGATGGAAATATTTACGAAAACAGAGGAAGAACTGATTGGAACTCATTGCGTGTTTGAAGGTGGACGAATGAAGTCCTGTTTGCCGGTGGGCACACCAACGGGTACCACAATTATTGTAAAAGATCTTTTTTTTAATACTCCTGCGAGGAAAAAATTCTTAAAATCTGCTCCTGCAGAGGGAAATATCGTTTATTCCATGTTGGAAAAAATGGCTCTTTCCCATCCGGAATTGATGATAAAATTTGTATCGCAAAGTCAAACAAAGCTTCAGACAATGGGGAATGGAAAATTGGCAGAATGTATTTTTGATACATTTGGCAAACAGACCAAAGATATGTTAATGGAATTAGAATATGAGCAGGATGCTATTAAAATTAGCGGTTTTGCTGGTAAGCCTGAGTTTTCAAGAGGGAATAGAGACACGGAAGTGTTTTTTATAAACGGAAGGTACATAAAAAGTAAAATTTTATCCCAAGCGTTAGAAGAAGCTTATCAAAATAAATTGATGCAACATAAATTTCCATTTTGTGTATTATTTTTGGATTTACCTAAAGATCAGGTTGATGTAAACGTACACCCTGCTAAAATGGAAGTGCGTTTTCATCAGGAAAAGCTTATTTTTGATGCTGTGAAAAAGGCGGTAGAAGGAATCTTTCAAAAAAGTGTCGAAATTTCTTTTGCGAGAAATACACCAGTCATAAAAGCAAAGATGGATCTTGAACTACCGAAAGAGAAAACGGATAAAATACAACCTAAAGTTGTAATAGCGCCAGAGCCTTTTGAACGAAAGAAAAAGGAAGTTTTTTTTGAGGAATCATGGAAAACAAAAGTCGTAGAGCAAATTCGTGAAGACAGTCCTTATGAAAAGAAATATCAAAGAGAAGAACCAGCTCAAATACAGATGGAAACTTTTCTAGATAAAAAAATAAGTAAGCCACGTACTATTATCGGTCAGATTTTTCGCACCTATTGGTTAGTGGAATATGATCAGGAACTGTATTTTATTGACCAGCATGCTGCGCATGAGCGCATTCTATTTGAAAAAATATTGAAACGAATTCATCAAAAGCAGGTAGACGGACAACGAATTTCTCCACCAATGATCATTACATTGACAGCAAATCAGCAGGAAATGTTAAGATTACATACTCAGATGCTAGAGGAACTTGGATTCGAAATTCAGAATTTTGGAGGCAAAGACTATTCCGTTAGTCAGATGCCTTACGATTTGGCAGGATTGAATGGGAAAAATGTATTAGAAGAGATTTTGGACGGCCTTTTTGAAGAGCGAAATCATAGAAAGCAGCCAATCGTATTAGAAAAAATAGCAATGATGTCTTGTAAAGCAGCCGTAAAAGGAAATCAATCCTTACATCGAAAAGAAATTGAACAAATCATTATGGATTTGTTAGATTTAGAGGATCCTTTCCATTGCCCACATGGCAGACCAACGATGGTTCGTTTAACCAAATCGGATGTGGAAAAAATGTTTTTCAGAGTATTATAGTAGGAGGAAGCAATGACTCAGAAAGAACCACTCATTATTCTTACTGGACCAACTGCAGTAGGAAAAACAAAATTGTCAATTGAATTGGCGAAAAAAATAAACGGAGCAATCATATCTGCAGATTCCATGCAGGTCTATCAATATATGGACATTGGTTCTGCGAAAATAACGAAAGAAGAAATGGAAGGTGTCCCACATTATTTAGTGGATCAGTTTAAGCCAGAAGAAGAATTTCATGTGGTACGTTTTCAAGCGGAAGCGAAAAAAGCCATCACAGAAATTCGTAGGAAGGGGCAGATTCCAATTGTCGTTGGAGGAACCGGTTTTTATATTCAGGCTTTATTAAATGATATTGATTTTTCTGAAGGTGATGCGGACATTTCTTATCGGGAATCCTTGGAGAAAATTGGAGAAGAAAAGGGAAATCTGGTCTTGCATCAAATGTTAGAAGCATTGGATCCACAAGGCGCAGCAGCAATTCATGCGAATAATCAAAAACGAGTAATTCGGGCGTTGGAATATTATCACTCTACCAATAAGCCAATCTCACAACACAATGAAGAACAGCAAAAAAAAGGATCGCCTTATAATTTTGCTTATTTTGTACTAAATGATGATCGTACTAAATTATATGATCAGATTAATCAACGTGTGGACTGGATGATGGAGCATGGTTTGGTTGCAGAGGTTCAAAAATTAAAGCAAATGGGTTATCATAAAGAGATGGTTTCCATGCAAGGTTTGGGTTATAAAGAGCTTTTAGACTATTTAGATGGAAATTGTACCTTGGATGAGGCAATTTATTTGATCAAACGTGATACCAGACATTTTGCAAAACGACAACTGACCTGGTTTAAAAGGGAAAAGGAAGTCATTTGGCTGGATAAGCAGGACTATGAATATGATCATCAGCGGATTTTGGATCAAATCCTATCCGAAGTAAATAAAAGGGGAATTTTAGAATGTTAAGAAATAGATACGAGAAGCTTGGAATTGCGAAAGAAGTTTATGAGTTTGGAGAACAAATTCTGGGTGGTTTAAAGGAACGATTCGAACAAATTGATCAATTGGCAGAATTTAATCAATTGAAAGTAATGGAAGCATTTCAGACAAATAAAGTGAGCGCAGAATGTTTCGAAGGTTCAACCGGTTATGGGTACGATGATTTAGGAAGAGATACACTGGAAAAAGTGTATGCAACTTGTTTTCATGGAGAAGATGCGTTAGTTCGGCCACAAATCACCTGCGGAACCCATGCGTTAGCATTAGCTTTAATGTCTAATCTACGTCCGGGCGATGAATTGCTTTCCCCTGTTGGAAAACCTTATGATACCTTAGAAGAAATCATAGGAATTCGTCCTTCTAGAGGTTCGTTAGCAGAATATGGTATTACCTATAATCAGGTCGACTTATTGGAAAATGGGGACTTTGATTTTGATGGAATCAAAAATGCAATCAACGCACGTACGAAAATGGTTACCATTCAACGCTCAAAGGGTTATGCAACTCGTCCGACACTTTCTATTGATCGAATAGAGGAACTCATTCGCTTTATCAAAAATATACGTCCAGACTTAATCTGTATGGTTGATAACTGTTATGGAGAATTTGTGGAAGAAAAGGAACCATTAGAAGTAGGAGCGGATTTAATGGTGGGGTCACTGATTAAAAACCTTGGAGGAGGTCTTGCTCCAATTGGTGGATATATTGTTGGGAAAAAAGAGTATGTGGAACAGGCTTCGTTTCGACTAACTTCACCTGGATTAGGAAAAGAAGTAGGTGCATCGTTAGGGGTTAACCGCATGTTTTATCAGGGTTTGTTTATGGCTCCGACAGTTGTGGCAAGTGCTTTGAAAAGTGCGATTTTTGCAGCGAATGCATATGAACAGCTAGGATTTATGGTTCATCCAAATGGAATGGAAAGCAGACACGATATTATTCAGGCAGTCACTTTTGGAAAGCCAGAAGGATTAATTGGCTTTTGCCAAGGAATTCAGGCTGCAGCTCCAGTGGATAGTTATGTAGCTCCAGTACCTTGGGATATGCCAGGATATGATAGTAAAGTAATTATGGCTGCAGGAGCATTTATCCAGGGTTCCTCCATTGAACTGAGTGCAGATGGACCGTTGCGTCCTCCCTATACCGCTTTTTTCCAAGGTGGGTTGACTTGGGCTCATGGTAAATTTGGAATATTAATGTCGATTCAAAAGTGTATGGAGCAGGGAGTGTTAGTACTTCCAGAGTAAAAAACAAGTTTGTTTTTGAAAGGAAACTATACATCATCAAAAGTCTATGATACAATATAATATGTATGTATTAGCCGAAGAGAGAGAGAAAGAGGTTGAATTGAATCATACAATTATGAAGGATTACCCTGAATCAGAAAAGCCATTCGAAAAGGCTTTAAATGAAGGATTACAGGTCTTGTCAGATGCAGAATTACTTGCAATGATTTTGCGAACTGGATCCAAAGATCTCAATGTGATGGAAGTATGCAGGTGTTTTTTACAAAGTGGACATCAAAATTTGCTGAACTTGTACGATTGTACGGTTGAGGAAATGATGAGAATCCCGGGAATCGGAAAAGTGAAAGCCTATCAGTTAAAAGCTATCGGAGAATTATCAAAAAGGATAGTAAAATCCAATAAACTTTTGAGCTTTCAATTAGTGAGTGCCAGACAGGTCGCTGATTATTATATGGAACGATTCCGACATGAAAGAAGAGAACACTTTTTGGTTGTATTTTTGGACACGAAATGTAATTTTATCGGTGATGAAGAATTGTCAATTGGGACAGTGAACGCATCGCTGGTGTCACCACGGGAAGTATTTTTGTCTGCACTACAAAGACATGCTGTTTTTATCTTGATTTTGCATAATCATCCAAGCGGAGATCCACAAGAGAGCCGGGAAGATATTGCAATTACAAAACGAATCAAGCAAAGTGGAGAAATGGTTGGAATCCAGTTATTGGATCATATCATTATCGGTGATAATTGTTTTTGCAGTTTAAAGGAAAAAGGGTTGTTGTAAGTTGGACTATAGAAAGGTGGAAGTAAATGTCAAATAATATTTATGGTGTAGATTTAGGTACGTGTAATGTGAAAATAGTAAGTAAGGCGGATGGCAAGATTATTACTGAAAAGAATGCTATCTCGATTCGAAATAAAAGAGAGTTTTATGCATTTGGAAATGAGGCTTATGATATGTATGAGAAAGCTCCGGACAATATTCATGTGTCTTTTCCAGTAGTGAATGGAGTAATCGCAGATTATGGAAATATGCAGCTTTTAGTGGAAACTTTTATTGATAAGCATATGAAAGCCAAAGGAAAAGGAGCAGAATTTATTGTAGCTGTTCCGACCGATATTACAGAAGTAGAAAAGAAAGCATTTTATGATTTGTTTTTCAAAAGTAAATTAAAACCAAAATCCGTTTTGTTGTGTGAAAAACCAATTGCTACAGCAGTAGGATTGAATCTGAATGTGAACGATCCAACGGGTATTTTAATCGTTGATATGGGCGCAGATACTACAGAATTATCAGTAATCAGTTTAAGTGGAATGGTTTCTTGCAATTTAATGCAAATGGGCGGAAATCGACTGGATGAAGCAATTATCTCCTTTGTGAGAAAGAAATATAGTCTAGTGATCGGTCAAAAGACGGCAATGGGATTAAAGATAGATTTAGGAGATGCGATTGGAGCAGATCAGGGATCAAAAGTGATTGTTGGTAGAGATGTGGTAAGTGGACTTCCAATCGAGTTGGAAGTGACATCTGCTGATATATATGAAGCTATGAAGGACTCACTGAATGCGGTTTGTACTTCTTTGAAAATGATACTGGAAAAGACTCCTCCAGAGTTAGCGAAAGATATTATTCATTCAGGAATTTATCTTACCGGAGGTTCTGCAAATATTCATCATTTTTGTGATCTGATTGCACAGGTAACAAACATTAAAGTAAATCTTTGTGAGGACCCTCAGGATTGTGTAGTGAAGGGATTGAACCGTATTGTGTGTGAGAAGGATTACACGGAACTTGCTTATAGTTTGAAACGTAAAATATATAGTTAAACCAGATAATGAGGATTAATATGAGAAGAACAAAACACAGAAGAAAATCTAAGTTTTTTATTCCAGTACGATATATTTTTATCGTACTGGCTGTTTTGTGCTTTGCAGGAGCGTTCCTGAGTCTGACATTCAATTTAAAAGGTGGACCTTTAAATACTGTTGCAGAAGCAATTTTTGTTCCAATGCAAAAAGGAATGAATGGTATCGGAACCTATTTAAATAATCAGTCGGATCATTTCCAGACTTTATCAGAAGTGCAAGATGATAATAAAAAACTGAAAAGTAAAATAACGGAACTGACAACTGAAAATAGTACATTAAAACTAGAACAATATGAACTTGATAATCTCAGAAAACTGTATGCACTTGATCAAAAATATCCAAGTTATAAAAAGGTTGGAGCAAGAGTCATCGCTAAAGATGCTGGCAATTGGTTTTCTACTTTTACCATCGATAAGGGTAAAGCTGATGGAATTAAGGTGGATATGAATGTAATTGCAAATGGTGGACTGGTTGGTATCGTAATCGATGTTGGAAAACACAGCGCAATTGTACGTTCTATTATAGATGATCGTTCCAGTGTTAGTGGAATGCTATTATCTACATCAGATCGATGTATGATTGATGGTAACTTAAAGACTATGACAGAGAAGCAGGCAATTGAATTTTCTATCTTAAAAGATGAAAAGAATATGGCTGCAGTTGGAGATCAGGTAGTTACATCACAAATCAGTGACTTGTATTTACAGGGTATATTGATCGGTTATGTCTCTTCGATTACCAAAGATGCCAATAATTTAACCAAAAAGGGAACGATCACTCCAGTGGTCGACTTTGAACACTTAGAAGAAGTATTAATAATTTTACAAAAGAAAGATATAAAGTAGACATGAAAAGAAAAATTGTAATGTTCGTTCTGATTATCCTTTTTTATTTATTACAGGTTACAGTATTTAAGGCACTCGCATTTGCTTTTGTTTCTCCAAACCTAATGATTATTCTGGTAACTTCAATTGGACTTATGAGGGGAAGAAAAGAGGGTTTGGTAATAGGCTTTTGTGGGGGTCTGATTATTGACTTGTTTTTTAGCGGATTTATAGGAATGAACGCTCTGTTTTATATGACAATTGGGTATTTGAATGGATTTTTTAGCAAACAGTTCTTTAAAGATGATATTAAGCTGCCGATGGCTCTCATACTAGGCAGTGATTTTTTGTTTAATCTGTTTGTATATATTTCATTTTTCTTGTTACGAGGACGATATCAGTTTGGTTATTATATGCTCAATCTGATTATTCCTGAATTGATTTATACCTTAGTGGTTTCCATTCCGCTTTACTATATTTTACTTAAGATCAACAATAAATTAGAAGCGGTAGAGAAAAAAGGAGCGGTGAAATTTGGACAAATTAAAGAAGATATTTAAAACTATCATCAGTTCCCGATTATTGGTCTTTATGGTGGTCGCAATTGTAATGTTTTCCTTATTGGTTCAGCGATTATTTGTTCTACAGATCGTAAAAGGTGAATCCTATAAGGATAATTATACATTGTTAATTGAAAGAAGCAGGGATGTTGAAGCGACCAGAGGAAATATATATGACAAAAATGGTGTTCTGTTGGCTTACAATGAATTGGCCTATTCGGTTACTATAGTTGATGAAGGTAATTATCGTAGCAGTGAGCAGAATCAGACTTTAAATAAAATTGTAAAACAGACGATTCAGACGATTGAAAACAACGGGGATACCATTGACAATGAATTTCCAGTTCAGTATGCGGATGGTAAATACACTTATACATTGGAAGGAACCAGACTTTTACGATTTTTAGCAGACATTTTTGGACATAAAGAAATAACAGATTTAAAGTACGATGATGAAATGAAGCTTAATCAGGCAACCGCTTCTGCGAAACAGTTGATTGATTATCTGGCAGGTGAATATAAGTATGAAATCACGGAAAAGAAGAATGAGCGTCTACGCTATGAAATGGTCATCGTTCGTTATGCACTAGCACAGAATTTTTTTAGAAAATATGTTCCAGCTATCATTGCGACTGGAGTCAGCGAAGAAACCGTTGCTGCAATCAGCGAGAATAAAGATCAGCTGACAGGCGTTAAAATTACAGAGCAAACAACCAGAAAATATGTGAACAGTAAATATTTTTCGCATATTATAGGATATACTGGAAAAATATCGGAAACTGAATATGAAACATTTAAAAAGCAACGAAGTGATTATATTCGAACAGATGTGGTCGGTAAGGCAGGAATCGAACAGGTAATGGAGACTACATTACAGGGTAAAAAAGGAAAAGAAAATATCTATGTTGATAACCTTGGTAGAGTTACAGAAGTAAAGGAACATAAAGACGCTATTTCTGGTAATGATGTTTATTTATCCATTGATAGCGATTTGCAAATGCTTGTATATGATTTGTTGGAGCAGGAAATTGCAGGAATCCTTTATTCGAAAATTCAAAATGTGAAGACTTATAACGCAGTAACAGAAGATAAGATTATTGTTCCGATTGATGATGTCTATTTTGCTTTACTCAATAACAATGTTTTGCATTTAGAAGAATTTAATAAAGCGGATTCTAGCGACATTGAGAAGGCAATTTATGCTGCATTTGCAGAAAAATTATCATCGAACATCCAGTGGATTACAAATGAACTTTCTTCGAATTCATCCGCTAAATATTCGGAATTATCGAAAGATAAACAGGACTATAGTACTTACGTATACAAAATGTTACTTTCTCAGTCGATTTTAGTTTCGAAACAAATTGATCGAACAAGCGCAACCTATTTGGACTGGCAGAATGGGCGCATCAGTTTGGGCACCTTTTTACAGTATGCGATTTCGAAGAACTGGGTCGATATTAAAATGTTAGATCAAGGCAAAGATAAATATTCTGATTCCACAGAAATTTATCAGGCGCTTATTAAAAAGACGAGTGCTTTGCTTTCGACAAATAAAGAATATCACAAATTGATTTATAAATATATGATAGCAAATAATGAACTCAGTGGAAAAAATTTATGCTTAAGTCTCTATGAGCAGGATGTTCTTGCTTATAATGAAGGAGAATATAAAGCATTACAAAGTGGATCCGTTAGTGCATTTGATTTCTTACGTGAAAAAATACGAAAAATGGAAATTACGCCATCGCAACTTGCTTTGGATCCTTCTTCTGGATCATGTGTTATTACCAATCCACAAACTGGAGAACTTTTGGCCTGTGTAACTTATCCGGGTTATGATAGTAATAAACTGGCAAATGGAGTAGACGCACAATATTTTGCTTCGTTAAATAATGACTTGACCAAACCGCAATTTAATTATGCAACACAGCAGCTGAGTGCACCTGGATCAACGTTTAAGATGGTTACAGCTAGTGCGGGTTTGACGGAACATGAAATTGGAGTCACAGATAAAATTAAAGATTTAGGTAAGTTTACAAAAGTTGATAATGAGCCAACCTGTTGGATTTATCCACGTGGAACTCATGGAGACATTAGTGTATCTGAAGCTCTTCGAGATTCTTGTAACTACTTTTTCTATGAAGTTGGATTTCGATTAGCAACAAAAAATGGAATTTATAATGACCAATATGGAATAGAGCGAATTAGTAGTTATGCAAAATCATTTGGTTTAGGTGAAAAGACAGGAATTGAAATTCCAGAATCAAGTCCTAAATTGGCAACTAAATTTCCGGTCATGGCAGCTATTGGACAGAGTGATCATGCCTATACTACGGCTCAGCTGGCGCGTTATGTGACAAGTGTTGCAAATTCTGGTACGGTTTATAATTTAAGTCTTTTGGACAAAACAGTAGGTGGCAAAAATGAAGTAATTAAGGATTACACACCAGTTGTTAAAAATAAAATCACGAATATTTCTTCTGAAAGTTGGAATGCAATCCATAGTGGAATGAGAATGGTTGTTGAAAAACTACCAGTTTTTAATTCATTAGCAACGCCTGTGGCAGGTAAAACTGGTACAGCGCAGGAAGATAAAACAAGACCAACACATGCTCTCTTTGTAGGGTATGCACCGTTTGACAATCCAAGCTTTGCAATTGCGACACGTATCGCATTTGGTTATACTTCTGGAAATGCGGCAGAATTATCTGCACAGATTACCAAATTTTATTTTAAAGAAGCAGATCGAAGTACTTTAGTTACTGGTGAAGCTGGCGTAATTTCAAGTGGTACGGTTCATGATTAATGGAGGAAATATGACACAGAAAGTAATGATCAAAAGTAATGGTCATGGTATTTCGCTGGTACTGAGTGACCAATGCTCATTTCTCGAGGTTTTAGCAGAAGTAGGACAAAAACTGGAAGAAGCAAAAGGCTTTTTTAAAGACGCAAGCCTGATTTTACAACTTCAGGGACGCGATTTATCGGATGAAGAAGTCGAACAACTGATAATAGAAGTTGAGAATCATTCTCAGATAAAAATCATTTGTGTTGTTCCGCAACAAAAGGAACTTGAGGAACGCTTTGAAAAGATGAATCAAAAAATTCAACAATCTTTTGAACCAATAAAAGAAGTGTATGAAGATCTTCCACAAGAAATAAAGTGTGAAGAGTCTAATAAAATTTTTCACGGAACTCTTCGTTCTGGACAAAACCTGACAGCAGAGGGCTCTGTAATTGTAGTAGGTGATGTGAATCCTGGAGCTACAGTTAGTGCAGGAGAACATGTTATTGTAATTGGTTCTTTATTAGGATCAATTATCGCAGGAAACAATGGAAATTCCAACGCTTATGTGCTGGCTTTGGATATGAATCCAGGACAGATTTGCATCAATGGAATTTATGGACGGAGTTCAGACGAACCAGGATTTCGGAAAAAAAGTAGAAGCAAAAAACAATTTCAAATTGCAAAAATCGAGAATGGCTGTATTGCAATAGAAAATTATAAAAATGATGGAGGAAAGTAAATGAGTGAAGTTATCGTTGTAACATCTGGAAAAG
>JAGOGN010000020.1 GCA_017996675.1 Lachnospiraceae bacterium
GATATAGATAAAATATCAACAAATAAACCATATATTGCGGGTTTTTTTATAAATACGAAAAAAAAGATTGTGATCACACCCACAATCTTTTTTCGCTACTACTTTTATAATTCAATTAGTTGATACTGACTGGTTCCTAATCCTATTTTTTCGGCATGTTCGATACCGGACTTCCAATTTGTATTTGGATGAGTCATTTTAAAGTAATCATTTTCTTCATGATGGCAATGTCCCAATTGATGCGATTGCTCTTCTAAGATACTCTTATTGATAATTGGCTGCTGATTTACCAAATCAGCACAGGCAACATCTAATGCAACTGGATCAAATGAAGCCAGCATTCCAACATTTGGAACGATCGGAATATCGTTTTCACTATGACAGTCACAGTTAGGTGATACATCACAAATCAATGAAATATGAAAACATGGTCTGTCTTTACAAACCGCCAGCGTATATTCTGCTATCTTACAATTCAGGATATCATTACTCTCATCCCACTTATTCACTACCGCATCTTTAGGGCACACACCAATGCATCGTCCACAGCCCACACAACGATCGTGATTAATAGATGCAATTCGGTCTGTAAGCATAATGGCATCATGGGCACAAATTCTTTTACATGCTCCACAACCAATACATCTTTTCCCAATCACAAATGGCTTGCCAGAATTATGCTGTTCCATCTTTCCTGCTCTTGATCCACAACCCATTCCGATATTTTTTAATGCACCACCAAACCCTGTGGATTCATGGCCTTTAAAGTGTGTCAGGCTGATAAACACATCTGCGTCCATAATTGCCTGCCCTATTTTTGCTTCTTTCACATACGTCCCATCTATAGGCACAAGTGTTTCATCTGTTCCCTTTAAACCATCTCCAATGATAATATGACAGCCAGTAGAAAAAGGTGAAAATCCATTCTCATAGGCATTGTCCATATGATCCAGAGCGTTTTTTCGACTTCCCACGTAAAGCGTATTACAATCAGTCAAAAAAGGTCTTCCGCCTAACTCTTTGACCACATCTGCTACTGCTTTTGCATAATTAGGTCGAAGATATGCCAGGTTCCCTCTTTCGCCAAAATGTAATTTAATTGCAGTATACTTATTCTCGAAATCAATGGCTTCGATTCCAGCTGTTTTCATCAGACGCTTTATTTTTTGTATGAGATTTTCCGAGCTAGATGTCTTAAAGGAAGTAAAATATACATTTGCTTTATCCATTTATTTGCTCCTTATTTCTGATACTGAAAACAAATAGTTCCATCTATGATTGTGTATAACACTCTGGTGTCAGATAACATTGGATCTGCTTTTGTGATTACAAAATCAGCATCTTTTCCAACTTCAATACTTCCAACGCGGTCCGCTACTCCAATATGCATAGCAGGATGAATTGTAATTGCTTTTAATGCTTCAAACTGATCCATTCCTTCACGGACAGCCAATCCCGCACATAGAGGCAAATTCTGAATTGGAATTACACCTGCGTCTGTAATAATCGATACTTGGCATCCCGCTTTGGCAAGAATTCCAGGTGTTTCATAACTTTTATTTTCTAATTCAATCTTTCCAGGATGTCCAAAAGAAGGTCCTACTGCACATGGATATCCGTCTTTTGCAAGCTCTTCTGCGATCAAACTACCATCTGTGACATGTTCTAATGTTAATTTTACATCAAATTCTTTTGCAATTCGAATTGCTGTAAAGATATCATCAGCTCTGTGAGCATGCGCTTTTAATGGCATTTCTTTTCGAATAACTGGAAGCATCGCTTCCAATTTAGCATCGAAAGCTGGTTTCTTTGATGGGTCTTCAATTGCTGCAGTTAACTTTTCGTCATATTCCTTCGTTTTTGCCAATAGAACACGAAGTTTCGAAGCAGTTGCCATTCTCGACATATTATCTTTATCTTTATATACTCTTTTAGGATTTTCTCCAAATGCACATTTCATCGCAACTTCTTTTTGAATCGTCATATCATCTACACGTTTTCCATAAGTTTTAATTGCGGTAAACGTTCCCCCAACCACGTTTGCACTACCAGGTCCGGTACAAATGGTTGTAACGCCACCTTCTCGTGCCAAATAAAATGCGTGATCTAGAGGATTAATTCCATCAATTCCTCTTAACTGTGGTGTTACACTATCCGTTGCTTCGTTATAATCATTTCCTTCAAAACCTACTGCATATCCATCAAGTCCAATATGACAATGTGCTTCCACAAAACCCGGATAAACACGCATGCCGGTAACATCTAATACTTTGACTTCTCCGATTTCGTTTGAATCAATTTTTTCTGCGATTTTTAGAATTTTTCCATTTTTGACTAATATATCTCTTACTGCAGGTTCACGATCTACTGCATTATATACAAGTCCTTGTTTGACTAAAATATTGTTATCCTGTTTCATTATTTTCCCCCTTAAATTACAGGCAGCCCTTCTCAGGCTGCCCGTCCATTTTATTTCACAAGATCCAGACGCACAAGCGCCCTTTTCAGCGATGCCTCTGCCAGCATCATATCTTTTTCAGAAGTGGAGTGTTTCAATCGCTCTTCTGCTCTTTTCTTAGCAGCAAGTGCACGCTCCGAATCTATTTCTTCTGGCCATTCTGCTACTTCGGCCAAAATTGTAACTTTATCTTGAAGAATTTCCACAAATCCAGAATGTACAGCAGCTTCCCGCTGACCGTCTGTATCATGAAGCGTTACAATTCCTGGTTCCAAAACACAGGTTGTCGGAATATGATTTCGATAAATTCCTATCTCCCCTTCAACTGTATTTAATTCAACCATTGTAGCCTGCCCTTTTAAAAATACACGATCCGGACATATGATCTCCACTGCAAAATGCTTATTTTGATCTGCCATGTCATCCACCCTTTCGCTATTTGTAACGGGCTACTACTTCATCAATACTTCCAGCATTTAAGAACATTCCTTCTGGAATTTCATCATGCTTTCCATCTAAGATTTCTTTAAATCCTCGAATTGTTTCAGCAATCGGAACATATTTTCCTTCTAATCCCGAAAACTGTGTTGCAACGAAAAATGGCTGCGAAAGAAATCTCTGAACTTTTCTTGCACGGCTTACTACCAATTTATCATCTTCTGATAATTCGTCCATACCTAAGATTGCAATAATATCCTGTAATTCTTTGTATCTTTGAAGTATTTCCTGTACAGCTCTAGCTGTAGCAAAATGTTCATCTCCAACAATTCTAGGGTCTAGAATTCTGGAAGACGATCCCAATGGATCAACTGCTGGGTAAATACCCAACTCCGCAATAGAACGCTCTAATACTGTGGTTGCATCCAAATGTGCAAATGTTGTAGCTGGTGCTGGATCTGTTAAGTCATCCGCAGGAACATAAACTGCCTGTACTGATGTGATCGATCCATTTTTTGTTGAAGTGATTCTTTCTTGTAATGCACCCATCTCCGTCTGCAACGTTGGCTGATATCCTACTGCCGAAGGCATACGGCCTAAAAGTGCCGATACTTCAGATCCAGCTTGTGTGAAACGGAAAATATTATCAATAAATAATAATACGTCCTTTCCACCTTTATCACGGAAATACTCTGCCATGGTCAGTCCTGTTAACCCTACACGCATTCTTGCGCCTGGAGGTTCATTCATCTGACCAAATACCATGGTTGTTTTATCGATAACGCCAGATTTTTTCATTTCATAATATAGATCGTTACCTTCTCTGGTACGTTCTCCAACACCTGTGAATACAGAATATCCACCATGCTCTGTTGCAATATTGTGAATTAATTCCTGAATTAAAACTGTCTTTCCTACACCAGCGCCACCGAAAAGACCGATCTTGCCTCCCTTTAAATAAGGGCAAAGTAAATCTACAACCTTAATTCCAGTTTCTAACATCTCTGTTGAAGTGGACTGTTCTTCAAAAGGCGGTGCCTTTCTGTGAATCGGCATATATTCTACTTCTTCTGGTGCTGCTATGTTATCAATTGGATCTCCTAATACATTAAAGATTCTTCCTAATGTATGTTCTCCTACTGGCACACGAATTGCGGATCCGGTTGCCTCAGCAGCCATACCACGAACCAGTCCATCTGTTGGACCCATTGCGATACAACGTACCGTATCATCACCTAAATGCTGCGCTACTTCCACAACTAATCTTCCACCATCTTTCAATGGAATATTAATTGCTTCATTGATTTCCGGAAGTTTACCTTCCGAATATTTCACGTCAAGCACGGCGCCAATAATCTGGGTGATTTTTCCTAAATTTTTGTCTGCCATCAACGTTACTCTCCTTCATTCTTTATCACAGTTACTGGGATATTGCCTGAGCTCCCGCAATAATTTCCGTCAGTTCCTGTGTAATGGAACCCTGTCGGGCTCTGTTATATTTCAATGATAAATCGTCTATCATATCCTCTGCATTACTGGTAGCAGAATCCATAGCCTGCATTCTTGCTCCGTTTTCACTGGCAACCGCCTCGATAAATGCACCATAAAATAAACTTGTTACATATTTTGGAATAATCAAATTCAATGCTTCTTCTTCATTTGGTTCAAAGTTCATCAATACCTTTGAATCCACACTTTCCAGCTCTTCTTTTTTAAATTCTACTGGTAAAAGTTTTAATAAAGTTGGAACATGAACGACTGTATTTTTAAAATGGGTATAAGCCAGGTAGATTTCCCCGATTTCACCTTGGGCAAACGAGTCTAGCACCTCTTTACATACTGCACTTGCATCTGCAAATTCTGGATGATCCATAATATAAGAATAATCACTTTTTATTGAATATCCTCTATGATAGAAATAATCCTTTCCTTTCAGCCCAATTGCATAAATATCGGTGTCTTCTTTCTTAAATCCAGCTGCCATAACCATTTTTGTTACGTTACTATTATATCCTCCTGCCAGTCCACGGTTTGATGTTATTACAACAACCGCCTTTCTATCAGAGGCACCCCTTTTTAGATAAGGATGCTGAATATTTTCGCTTCGTGCCAAAATACTGGTAACAGTCTGATACATATGGTTAAAATAAGGATTGGTTGCTTCAGCGTGAGCCTTTGCTTTTTGCAATTTCACTGTAGAAACAAGCTTCATGGCTTTTGTAATCTGCTGCGTACTTTGTATGCTGCTTTTTCTTCGCTTAATGTCTTTCATTGAAGCCATCTATACTCACCGCCTTAACTTAGATTCTACCTTTTAACGAAACTGCTTTTTGAATTCTTCAATTGCTTGAACCAACGCTTTTTCCGTATCTTCTTCCATTACTTTTTGCGTACGAATGGATTCTGGAATCTCTGGATAATGATTCTTTAAGAAATCAAATAATTCCATCTGGAATCTACCAATTACTTCCACCGGTATATCCAAAAGATATTTTTTAGTTGCAGCATAAATAATAATGACCTGGTATTCTACTGCCATTGGTTTATATTGTGGCTGCTTTAATATTTCTTTAATGCGAACACCCTGAGCCAGACTTTCCTTTGTAGCATCATCTAGTTCTGATCCAAACTGTGAAAATGCTGCAAGCTCTCGGTACTGAGCTAATTCAATACGAATTGGTGCTGCTATTTTTTTCATTGCTTTAATCTGAGCATCGCCACCTACACGGGATACTGACAGACCTGCATTGATTGCTGGTCTGAAACCTGCATTAAACATTTCTGTTTCCAGATAAATCTGTCCGTCTGTAATTGAAATTACATTTGTCGGAATATAAGCAGATACGTCTCCGCCCTGAGTTTCAATAATAGGGAGCGCTGTTAACGATCCTCCACCTAACTCATCCGATAATCTGGCTGCTCTTTCCAGTAATCTGGAATGAAGATAAAATACATCTCCTGGGAAAGCTTCACGTCCTGGTGGTCTTTTCAATAACAAGGAAAGTGTACGGTATGCAGCAGCATGCTTGGATAAATCGTCATAAATTACTAAAACGTCCTCTCCATTTTCCATCCACTCTTCTCCAATCGCACATCCTGAGTAAGGAGCGATATATTGAAGTGGTGCAAGTTCACTAGCTGTAGATGCTACGATTGTAGTATATTCCATAGCTCCATACTCTTCTAAAGTCTTCACGATATTTGCAACTGTAGAAGATTTCTGTCCGATTGCTACGTAAATACATTTTACATTTTCATGTTTTTGATTGATGATGGTGTCGATTGCAATTGCTGTCTTACCAGTCTGTCGATCTCCGATAATTAATTCACGTTGTCCGCGTCCGATTGGTGTCATAGAGTCAATAGCTTTAATTCCTGTTTGCAATGGAGTATCAACGGATTTACGTGCGATTACCCCGCTTGCTACTCTTTCTATTTTACGATGCTTTGTTGTTTCGATTGGTCCTTTTCCGTCAATTGGTTGACCCAGTGCATTTACTACACGTCCTAGCATGGCATTTCCTACGGGAACTTCTACTACTCTTCCTGTAGTTTTTACAGTATCACCTTCACTAATATTAACCTGATCACCTAATAAAACGGCTCCCACGTTATCTTCTTCTAAGTTTAATACCATTCCAAATACATCGCCTGGAAATTCTAATAACTCTCCCTGCATTGCATTTTCTAAACCATGTATACGTGCAATTCCATCGGCTACCTGGATTACAGTACCTACATTTGATACTTCCAATTGCGCTGCATATCTTTTAATCTGCTCTTTAATGACTGAGCTTATTTCTTCTGGTCTCAAATTCATGGAGCGCACTCACCTGCTTTCAACTGTATTTTTGATAATTCCTTTGATAATTCATTGATTCTGGTACGAACACTACTATCGACTACACGATCACCAATCCGGATTACCATTCCTCCGATTAACTGAGTATCAACCTGGAAAATTAATTCTATTTCCACATACCTTGTCGTTTCTAGCAATCGATTCCGAATTTGCTCTTTCTGACTATCACTTAATGGCACTGCACTAGTAACATGAGCGGTTCCGATATTTCTGTATTCTTTTACCTGATGGATAAAGTACTCAAAAATTGATTCAATCTGCACAAATCGGTCTTTTCGGATTAGTAAGTCCAAAAAACCCTGGAGATCTTTACTTATTTTTCCATCAAAAATGGTAACCATCACCTTACGTTTCTCTTCTTTATCAATCTTTGGATGATTCATCAGCTTTACAAGTTCCTGATTTGTTTCAAGAACTTCCTGAAAAGACTTTACTTCCTTTAAATATTCGTCAACAGACTGGCTTTCCATGGCAAGCTGAAAAAAAGCATCCCCATATATTTTTGATACTAACTTTGCCATGTCGCATCACCCATTTCTCTTAAAGTCTCTTCGACTAACTGATCTTGTATTTCTGTATTGATGGATGCAACTACAACTTTTGCAGCCATCAGCGACGCAATACTGATCATTTCCTTCTTAATCTCATCCACAGCGCGTTTTTTCTCCAATACAGCTTCCTCATTTGCTCGCGCAATTATCCTCGTCGCCTCTTCTTTGGCTTCTTCGATAATCCGAGCTTCATTTTCCAAAGCTTTTTTGCGAGCCTGTATTAATATTTCATCCACTTCCTGATCTGCTTTTTGAAGTTTCTTTTCATATTCTATTCTTGTCTCTTCTGCAGTCATTTTATCCATGGCAGCGGCATTTAAATCCGATTCAATTCGATTCTGTCTGTCTTTCAATAATTTTCGAATCGGATTCCACAAAAAATAGGATAACGCCACAACCAATGCAGCTACAGCGATCAATGTTAAAAAGGATTCCCCAATCAGCTGAAAATTAAGGTCAAATAATTTACTCAATGCACGGCCTCCTTTCTGTTCTTATTCAGATATTTTCCTATCTTGCCAATGGCTGAACGAACATTAGAAGAATTGCTACGAGCAAACCATAAAGACCAGTTGTTTCTGCTACTGCCTGTCCTAAAAGCATCGTAGAAGTAATATCACTCTTTGCTCCTGGATTTCTTCCTACTGCATTTGCTGCAAGACCTGCTGCAATACCCTGTCCAACTCCAGGTCCAATACCTGCAATAACTGCAAGACCTGCACCGATTGCGGAACATGCTTTGATTAATTCTACTCCTGTAACTTGATTCATAATTTCTTCCTCCTAAATTTTCTTAGTCTTCATTTCCTATTGCATTCTTAATATATGTCATTGTTAACATACAAAATACATATGTCTGAATCGACCCCGAAAAAAGATCGAAATAAACATGTAATGCTGCTGGCCATACATACGCAATCTTACCTAACAACACATAAATCAACGTCATGATCGCTGTACCAGATAAAATATTAGCGAATAAACGTAAAGATAGCGAAATTGGTACAGCAAGATTTCCAATAATGTTAATTGGTGCCCAAATTGGCCATGGGTCACATAGACCCGCAAGTACACCTTTCAGTTTCTGATGCTTCAGCTCATTATAATGAATGAGTACAAATGTTATGATTGCCAACGGAAACGTAACTCCGTAGTCAGCAGTGGGCGGACGCAGTCCAAAAAGACCCGAAAAGTTACTAAATAGTATAAAAATAAAGATTGTACTAATATAGTTTACAAACTTTGATCCGCTGCTTCCCATTGTTGACATTACAAAACCTTCCAACTTTTCAGTAACCAGTTCGGCAACATTAACAATTCCTTGAGGTACATCTTCTGGTTTCATCTTTCGAACCTTTCGGCCAACTACCATCGCGAAAATGATTAACGTTAACATGATAATCAGTAAACCAACATGAGTAGTCGTAATCCACATAGTTTGTCCGAAAATTTTAAAAGAGAATACTCCGTGAACCATAAAATCTACTTCCGTTCCAGAAGAAAGTACAATTGCTCGATTCATTCATTCACCTCCTTTAGATGTTTCTTTTCAAATCTATTATGTAGAAATGGCTGCAAATAAGCAGCTATTTTCACACCAAAAATTGTGATAAAGCAGGAAATAAAGTTTCCCCATTCAAAATATACCATACTTACAACAATAACTGCTACAATGATATATCTCAAAACTGCCTTAAAGATAAATCCTATTCTTCCACTTTTATTCATTGCAGTTAGGCTATCAGCAATTCCAATTGCCATATTGATTAACATAAAACTTCCCAGGAGAAAACCAACCAATACGCCTAATGAATAAAATATTTTTGCTTGCACTATAAAGACACCAATCATCTCTACAAGCAACGAATATAGGAATAAAATTCCAACCAACTCGGGTAATATCCCGTTAATTCTTCTCATCCAGCTGATCATTTTTTCTCCTCCAATATACTTCTTGAAAGCTTATAAATACTCGTTGCACCTGCAACCGCTCCAATAAAAAAGAATGGTATCACAATCCAGGAAGCATGAAGTTTATCACCAATAAAAATTCCCAATCCAACACATATTCCAATTGGAACAATCATACTGATTCCAAATTGCAATATCATAGTGTAGGACTGAAATACTTTTTGATTATCTTTCTTATGCTTTCTACTCATGTAATCACCATCCCTTACGACAGATACGATAATTATAACATATGATATAAAAATAAGTGAACAAAAGCGAATTTTTATAATTTTATTTGGATTTCCCTGCCAGTTGCCTGATATTGATAATATCTTACACCAGCAGCATCTAGCATCCGTTTAGATGCAATCACAGAAGGGGTTGCAAAATATTTATCGCTTTCATATACAATTGTTCTGATTCCAGACTGAATAATCGCCTTTGCACATTCGTTACACGGAAACAAAGACACGTATAACGTTGCTCCTTCTAAACTTCCTCCCCGATAATTTAAAATCGCATTTAACTCACTATGTACGGTAAAAAGATACTTATTTTCTAGCGGTTCTCCATCACGAACCCATGGAAACTCGTCATCCGAACATCCAACAGGAAAACCATTATAACCCATTGATAAAATTTTATGATCCTCACTTACGATACAGGCACCCACCTGTGTGCTTGGATCTTTTGATCGCATCCCAGATAATTTTGCAACGCCCATAAAGTATTCATCCCAGGATATATAGTCTGTTCGTTTTTCACTCATAGCCAGTCCTCCTGCGCCTTTTATTTTGTTCCAAAAATACGATCGCCCGCATCTCCTAAACCAGGTACAATATAACCATGTTCATTTAATTTTTCATCCATTGCTCCAAGGAAAATGTCTACATCTGGATGCGCTTCCTGCATTCTCTTTACACCTTCTGGCGCTGCAATGATACATAACAAATGAATTTTCTTAACTCCCTTATCTTTCAAAAGCTGAATGGCAGCAACGGATGATCCTCCAGTTGCAAGCATTGGATCTACAACAAATACTTCTCTTTCACTGCAGTCTTCTGGTAATTTACAGTAATATTCCACTGGTTCTAATGTCTGTGGATCTCTGTATAATCCGATATGTCCTACTTTTGCTGCTGGAATCATTGCAAGCATTCCATCTACCATACCAAGTCCCGCACGAAGAATAGGAATAACAGCAAGTTTTTTTCCTTTTAACTCTTTAACTGTAGTTTTGCAAATTGGTGTCTGTATTTCCACGTCCTCTAATGGTAATTCTCTTGTTGCTTCATAGCAGATTAACATTGCAATCTCACTCACCATTTTTCGAAAATCCTTAGATCCGATTTCTTCTCTTCGTATCCAACCAATTTTATGTTGAATAAGTGGATGATCCATTACGTATAACTTTGACATTCTTCTTCTCCTTCATTCATTAATACATTTAATTTTTTTAATATGATACTTAATGTTTCAAAACATAACCCGTAGGATGGGAGCGGTGCTCCATATGGATTCATAATCTCCAATTCATCTCCTGTGAGCTCTGTTAAAACTTCCACGTTCTCGGTATCTGGAAACATCGTTAGGAGCTTTTCTCTTTGCTCCCGTTCCATTACAATTACAAGGGTATCTTCTGTCAAATCCTCAATTGCCAGTTTCTGACTCAAATAATATTTTAGATATAATCCATTACTTGCCAATACCGCCTCTGCTTTTTGATTCAATGGTTCTGGAAAAAGGACGATCAGTCCTCTTGAACAAATTTCGATTCTGTCGTCTGCAATAAGATCTGAAAATATTGCTTCTGCCATAGGTGCACGCAAGGTGCCATGGTTATCTACAAAAATCACTTTCTTAAATGCCTTCATATTGCGTCTCCTATAAATGGATAATTTGATGTGAGGCAGCTTTCATTAATCGATTCATAATTGCCTCTCCTAACCCATCTTCATTAAAACACTCTGAATAAATCTGTACAACACCTTCGTCATCAAATTCTCTCAACACTGCAAAAAGGTTTCTTGCTATTGTTTCCGGATGACTTCTTGTGCCAATTGATTTACATATTCCATTTTGATAGGAATTCTTTGTTTCTTCGGTGCAGAGTATTCCAACTTTCTTACCTTCCATACAATCCAGATTGATTCTGTTTTGTATTTCTGTGATCACTTGTTCTTTGGAACCATCAATAATTAACATTGCTGCTTTTGGTGCATAATGCCTATACTTCATACCAGGTGCTTTCGGCCTTTGTGTCTGACTAATACCCGAAATACCTGGATCCATCTCAACCTGTTTTCCCAATACATTTTCCAAATCAACCTGTGTAATAAAACCCGGCCGCAAAATGACTGGTACGTTCCCTGTCAAATCAATAATGGTTGATTCTAATCCAATTGAAACGCTTCCACAATCTAAAATTAAGGGAATCTTTCCATTCATATCTTCATATACATGCTCTGCACTTGTAGGACTTGGCCTGCCAGATGAATTTGCACTCGGTGCAGCAATAAAGCCTCCACCTTTTTCGATTAATTGTAAGGCAACCTTATGATTTGGCATTCTAACCGCAACAGTTTCTAATCCACCGGTTGTTTCATATGGTACTCTCTCTGATTTTTTCATAATAATCGTTAATGGCCCTGGCCAAAATTTAGTTGCTAGAATGTACAAATCCTCCGGGATTTCGTCAACAATCTGACTGAGGTCGTCTAGTTTCGCGATGTGAATAATCAATGGATTATCACTTGGTCTTCCCTTTGCCTGATATATTTTTTCAGATGCAGTCTTTGATAATGCATCCGCACCCAAACCATAAACTGTTTCTGTTGGGAACGCTACGATTTCTCCCTGACGAAGTAATTGTCCTGCCTTTTCTAGGACTTCTTCATCTGGATGATCCGGATTCATTTTATTTATTTCTGTTTTCATTTTATTTTCCTATTTAATTGACATACTTTATAATTGTATCCCAGATACTATCTCTTTCAAAACCCAGTTTCCAAAATGCTGCACCTGCAAGTTTATTCTTCTTAACCTGTTCCAGCTTCAAAGCTAACGACTTTTCTTCTTCCTGCCACATTTTATAAGTTTTTCCACTATTTTGATACTCTAAATAATACTGACCACTCTTGTCATCCCACTTCGTTTGAACACCGCTTTTATTAACAATTCCCTGTGCAGAGTCCATGCCATATGCCTGACTCTTCACATCTTTTGATATTTCAACACCTTCTTCATTCGTTTTGGAAGTCACTTCCCAAAGACGAGTATAAAATGGCAATGCGACAATCGTTTGTTTTGCTGGGACTTCTTTCAAGGTGTCTTTAATTCCATTTGTTACAAAAGATATTGAAGAAACGGAACCTTCATCTGATCCAGCATAATGCTCATCATAAGCCATGATGATAATATAATCTGCAAATTGAGCCTGTTCTTTCCGGTTATAAAAGGCTGTATAATCTGTCGGAACGTAATTATCTACCGATAGAACCAAATCATTCTTATGACATTTCAATGCGAGTTCACGAATAAACTGTAAATATCCTTCTCCAGCTTTCGGATCTAGGGATTCCATATCTACATTCAGTCCATCTAAATCTTTTTCAATCGCTGCTGCAACAAGATTGTTCACCAATTTTTCTCTTGTAGAAGTTCTAGTTAAAATAGAAGTAGTATCCACTTTTTGTTCTATATTACTTACCAGTCCCCATACCTCTATTCCTTTTTCATGGCACTGATTCACATAATCTAAACTTGATAAATTTGCGATATTTCCAGAGTCATCTGTTAGGTAAAACCATGTAGGGCTGATGACATTTACACCCTTCATATCTGCAAGAATGTTTCCAATATAAGAGTTTACTGTTTGATTCGTAACTTGATGCCAAGCCAGACAGATTGTATTCTCTTTAAAAACATGAGTAAAATTTTCTTTCACTGGAGTAAACTTCCATTGCTCCTTCGCTGGTGTACCAAGTACTTTATTTTTGACATACCCAATAAATCCCTTGTTTGTTGCCACTTTTGTCCAGTCATCCATTTTTTCCAAAATCTGAACCTTCTGACTTTTTGAAATTTGAGTTAAAATCGGAGATTTAATTCCACCTTTTACACGGATTTCAGAATCTTTTAAAATAGAAGCACTTTGATATTCGGATAAATCCGTTTGAAGAATAATCCTGTTTGGATTAAAGAAAGATTGAACAATCAGATTTGAATATTGCTTTACAAAATCAATATTAATATAAGCGTGGTCCGCGTCCAATTTAAAGATTGCGCCCACTTCGCCGGCCTGTTTTTTATTACCAATATAATAGTCGCTACTTGCTGCCTGTGCAGTAATTACAGTTTCTGCAGTAGTATATAATAATTTGTTTTCTATTTTATCAAAATAGAATCTGGAATTGATATGCTCTCGAACAAAATCATAGCTGATGTACACATGCTTGTTATCCACAAATGCTTTGTCCTTCATCATTTCCTGATTCCATATAATAGCCACTTCTTCCTGCGTCTCAATTCCAAAATAGTCCTTTAAATTTGCTTTCTCTTTTGACGGAGTATATTTTTTAACCAATGCTGTAACAAGCATTACAAAAATCAGAATGACAACGATTCCTGCTGCTATGATTACTGGTTTGGCTTTTCTTTTCATGTTAAAATCCCCCTGTGTGCATATTTTGTAATATTATAGCACATCTTTCCGCAAATATAAAAGGCTTTGTGGAAAGCTTTCCACTAAAAAGTGTTCTTTCCACAAAACCTTATTGTTTGATCAGCTTTGGGGAACAGTCAAACCGGTTCATATCATGTTATTAATTTTTTAGGAATTGTATACTTTGTCAAATCTCAATTCCCTGACTAATCCTCTTTCGTCCAGGACATAGTCACGCATATAATTATCTTCTTCATTTACCAATACTGCATTACTGGCCTCCAGTGGAGATGTTAGGTGACCATCTAGCCAAATTGTAGCGCCAAACCCCTGTATGGTCTCTAACTCCAAGCATAAAAGCTCCAGTTTCTGAAATATGGTCTCTTTCATTTTGAGACCTCCTCGATTCGTTTATTTTCGTGATATATACTCATCAAAACAAAGCTTACCAGCCACTCTTAAATTCTTCTTATTCCCTCTCCTTTATTTAGTATTTTTTTTGTGGAGGAAATTACTTTTTTACATCGAAAAAAATTTCTTTTGGAAAATATTTGGAATGAACTTCCCTGACTAAAATAGAAACAAATTGTTAAAGATTGTGTAGATTATTTAAATATTGTTTTACTAAATGATACATACGCGATACAACTAATTTTCGATGTGTCTTGACTAAAGCATCCTGCAAAATTACTGCTCATTCTTCTTCCTGTCTCCCCCTTTCCAGAATGTGCCATCGCTCTTTTTTTGTTATAACACATTTCATTTCTGAATACAACTACTTTTATTTTTTTCTTATTCTATTATTTATTAAGTTTTTGTGAAGACGGTACAATTACTTGATTTGTTTCTTTATTTCGTTTATAATTTCTTTACTAGGAAAGTCGATAGTTTTAGATTTTCAGGAAGGAAGTGATCATATGAAAATTGAAAAAGTGAACGACAACCAGATTAGATGTACCCTTACAAAAGGCGATTTAGCAGACAGACAATTAAAGCTCAGCGAACTGGCATATGGAAATGAAAAGTCCAAAGAATTGTTCCGTGAAATGATGCAACAAGCAGCATACGAATTCGGTTTTGAGGCTGACAATATCCCTCTTATGATCGAAGCCATTCCGTTAT
>JAGOGN010000138.1 GCA_017996675.1 Lachnospiraceae bacterium
TCTCCGTAATTGCTTGAATTTCTCCATCCAATCTTTTGATTTCACCTAAGATACGATCCAGGTTCTCTTGCATAAATCCATTTTTTTGTGAACAAGATGCTTCTTCCATCTGAAGAGAAGAAACTCGTTTCCCTTGCTCTTCTTCCAGATAGATTCGCTCTTCTAATGCTTCTTTCCACTGTTCAATCTGCTTGGTTATGGTTTCATTGCGACTTTTTGCTCCTTCCATATCCAGTCGAACCTGTTCTTTACTATTCTTAATTTCTCGAATCTGTACTTCGATCTCTTGGTTTTCCAATGCAAGATTTGCATAAAGGAGGTCACTTTCATCCTTCTGATTGCGAGTTCGATCTAGTGCCAGAGCGATGGTTCGCTTTTCCATCTCCAACTCTGCAATCTGGTCACGAAGATCTTCTTTATCCTTCTTCAAAAATTCTTTTGCTGTCTGAATTTCTTCTAATCTATTTCTCGCTTCTACTATGCCTTGCTCTTTTTCTTTGATGCCTGCTTCTAATTGTGCAATTTCCCTGCCTCGTCCCAGTAAATTGCTATTATTTTTAAAGGATCCTCCAGTAAGAGAACCTCCATAATTCAGCGATTCGCCTTCTAGTGTCACGATTCGAAGACCATACTGATACTTCTTCGCAAGCTTTAGTCCACTGTCAATATGATCCACTACAATCACACGACATAACAAAAATTCCATCACGCCTCGAAACTTTTCATCTGTCAAAATCAAAGAGTCCGCTCTGCCAATAACCCCTGGTTCCATCAAAGCCTGTTGCGTTTTCTCATCTTCCTTTGGTGTAACTGTTGTAAGAGGCAAAAAGGTTGCACGACCTAATTTCTGTTCTTTCAAATACTGAATCATATTCTTTGCAGTCTGCTCATCGGTTGTTACAATATTCTGAATGTTGCCGCCAAGCGCAGTTTCAATTGCCTGTTCATACTTTTTATCGACTTTGATAATATCCGCTACAACACCAACCAGTCCTACTTCTTCCTCTTTTTTCTCCATCACTTTACGAATACTATTCGTATAGCCATCGTATCGCTCCGCAATGTTAATTAAAGATTCATAACGAGATTGTTCTCTATGGAAAGCAATACTCATCTGCTCTAATTTACGATTCGTATCCTGAAACTTGTCATTCCACTCTTTCGTTTTTGATTCACAATCCTGTGCTTTCGCATGTTGATCTAAAAGCTGTTCCTCAATCTGATTCAGGCGACTTTCCTGTTCCAAAAGATCCGTAAGCATTTGTTCTTCATCACTATGTTTTTGCAACAGTCGTTGATTCAGCTGTGCTTTCCGTATATTCGTCTGTTCTAATAAGGTATCGTACTTTTGCTGCTTTCCTTTCATAGACGCTTTATTATTCAAAAGCTCCATGATTTCGTTTTTACCTTGTTCGATCTTCTGATTATATTGCAAAATTTCCTGCTGAATTTCCAGCAAACGAGCAGTTGCCTGTTGTTGTTCACTTGAAACTTTATTTAAAAATGTCTGAATTTCTTCTTTGCTGTTTTGATACTGTGATTGTTGCAAAAACGATTCATCTTTTTGTGTATTCAAACTAGCAATGCGCTCCACATACTGGGCATCGTTCAAATTCGCCGATTTAATCTGTTCCTGTAGTACTCCAATCTGGCCTTCTAGTTTACCCTTTAGCAAACTAGTCTCGTTCATTTTATCTCGAGTCAGAGTGATTCCATCTTCTAATAAAGAAAGTTCCTGTTCCATCTTGTCATATTCTTCACGAATCGACTCAAACTGCTGATTGGTTTCATTTAAATCCTGTTGTGCAATCAGTGCTTTTTCTTCTACACTACCTAATTGCTGTTGAATTCGATCCATTTCCAGCAAAAAACTCTGAATTTCATTTTCTTCCAGTTCCGATCTTTTTTTCAAAAATTGCTTTGCAACTTCCGATTGTCTTTCTAATGGACCTAACTGTTTTTCCACTTCTGATAAAATATCATTCACACGAAGTAAATTGGCATGTTCGCTTTCCAACCTTTTTTCTGCAGCACTTTTTCTACGTTTAAATTTTACGATCCCTGCCGCTTCATCAAAAAGTTCTCTTCGTTCTTCTGGTTTTCCGCTCAAAATACGGTCAATCTGACCCTGTCCAATAATCGAATATCCTTCTTTACCAATTCCGGTGTCATAAAATAATTCGTTCACGTCTTTGAGCCTGCACGCTGTTCCATTCAACAAATATTCACTTTCACCAGAACGGTAAACGCGTCTGGTAATGGTTACTTCATCATAATCAATGGTCAGTTGATGGTCACTGTTATCTAACGTAATGGATACAGAAGCATAACTTTGTGGTTTTCGGTTTTCGGTACCAGAAAAAATAACGTCCTGCATACTCGCACCACGCAACTGTTTTACCCTTTGTTCTCCTAAAACCCAGCGGACTGCATCCGCAACATTACTTTTTCCACTGCCATTTGGTCCTACAATTCCCGTTATTCCATTATGAAAATCGAATTTGATCTTATTGGCAAAGGATTTGAATCCGTGTACTTCTATGCTTTTTAAATACATGTATTCGAACCTTCCTGTTTCAATTTTAGAATTGTTTCATATGCAGCTTCCTGTTCTGCCGTTTTCTTGGTGGAACCTTTGCCAACTCCCATTACGCTCTCATTAATTCGAGCTTCAATGGTGTAGATCCTAGCATGATCCGGCCCCTCCACATTGGAAAGAATATACTCCAGTGTACAATTTTCTTTCGCCTGTACAATTTCCTGCAACAATGTCTTACTATCATGAAAAAGCTGTTTCTTTTCAACATCAGTTAATACATAACTATGAATAAATGCTTTCGCAAATTCTAATCCTTTATCAAGATAAATTGCACCAATCACTGCCTCAAATGCATCGGACAATAAAGATTTGCGTAGTCTTCCACCTGTATTTTCTTCTCCTTTGCCCAAAGACAAAAAATCACCTAAATGAATCTGCTTTGCGCAAAGTGCCAATGTTTGTTCACATACAATACTCGCTCTCATTTTCGTCAGCTCACCCTCTGAAAGATTTGGGTATTGCTGATACAAAAACTCACTGGTAATAATCTCTAAAACGGCATCTCCTAAAAACTCCAAGCGCTCATTATCAGAAAGTTTTTTCATATGCTTTTCATTTGCATAAGAACTATGTGTAAGTGCCTGTCTCAATAGGCCTTCATTCACGAAAGAATAATGAATAATTGTTTCAAATTTCTTCTCTTGGCTCATATACCCTCTTTTCATTTTCTCTAGATACAACGAAAAAGCCCTATTCCTTTAGGGCCTTTTCCATCAAATCTATTAATTATTTAATGCATTCTTAATCTGATCTACTGCATCTCCTACAGTTACAATCTTCTCTGCATCTTCATTTGCAATTTCAATATCAAATTCTTCTTCTAATCCCATGATAATCTGGAACACATCCAATGAATCTGCCCCTAAATCATCTACAAATGTAGTATCTTTCGTGATTTCATTTACATCCACATTCAAAACTTCTGCTATAATCTCTTTTAACTTTTCAAATTCCATTATTCTTCGTCTCCTTTAAAACTATCCTTGATTTTATTACTTATATTTTGCTCATTAAATGTAATGCACTGAATCAGTGAATTCTTCACTTCTACTTCCGTTGCATTTCCATGAGTTTTCACAACAAGACCTTTCAGTCCTAATAGTGGTGCTCCTCCATACTGAGTTGCATCAAATGATGATAGGGTCTTCTTCAAAGCAGGCTTCACTAAAAGTGCTCCGATTTTACTTCTTACAGAAGACATTAACCCTTCTTTAATCATTCCAATTAAGGTTCCACCCACACCTTCGTAAAGCTTCAAAATAACATTTCCTACAAAAGCTTCACAAAGAACAATATCTGCATATCCCTTTGGAATTTCTCTTGCTTCAATGCTTCCTATAAAATGAATATCCTTACATTCCTTTAGCAGTGGAAAAGTATCTTTTACTAATTGATTTCCCTTTTCCTCTTCCGCACCAATATTTACAATTGCAACAGTTGGATTCTTCTTTCCAATTACATGTTCCATATAAATCGAGCCCATCTTTGCAAATTGTACCAGATGCGATGGTCTAGCATCAACATTCGCTCCACAGTCAACCAAAAGTGATACTCCTTTATTAGTTGGCAAAAGTGGTGCTAATGGTGGTCTTTCTACGCCTTTAATTCTTCCGACAATCAACTGTCCTCCAACTAAAATAGCTCCTGAATTACCTGCTGAAACAAACCCATGGGCTTGCTGGTTCTTTACTAAATTTAACCCTACAACCATCGAAGAATCCTTCTTCCCTCTGATTGCAGCAACAGGAGATTCTGCAGTATCTATCTTCTGACTGGCATGAATGACTTCAATCTGATCTTTCGGGTACGAATAGTTTGATAATTCCTGTCTAATGACGGATTCGTCTCCCACAAGTTTCACGATCAGTTCTGTTCGTTCCTGTACGGCCTTAACTGCTCCCTTTACCATCTCAACTGGTGCATGATCGCCTCCCATAGCATCCAATGCTACGATCGTTTTATCTTTCATGAAACTGCACCTCCTATATCTACATGAAAATATACTATATTTGAATTATAAATTCAATAGAAAATCATTATATCCGATATGAAAAAAAAGGGCAAGTGCAACTG
>JAGOGN010000139.1 GCA_017996675.1 Lachnospiraceae bacterium
GGACTTGTTCGTTTGGCAGTAGGCTTGGAAAATGCAGAAGACTTAATTGCAGATTTTGAACAGTCATTTAAAGGCTTATAGTCTTTTTAGGAAATAGGAATGTAATATGGGGAAAACGAAAGGTCTCTGGCTTTGGCCAGGGGCCTTTGTGGTATAGGAAAGGAAAAGATAGACATGCTAACTTATTTCATTATTTGTCCATTGGTATTTTTGGCAGGATTTGTAGATGCGATTGCAGGTGGAGGAGGTCTGATCTCGTTGCCTGCTTACATGATTGCAGGGATCCCCGTGCATCAGGCGATCGGAACCAATAAATTATCGTCTGCAACGGGAACTTTGGTTTCAACGGTGCGGTATTGTAAAAGGAATCACATGGATTTAGTGATTGGAATTCCTTCTATTGTTGTGGCATTAGTAGGATCGGCAGTTGGCGCGAATCTAGCACTACTTACAAGTGCAGCAATATTAAAAGGATGTCTGGTCGTTGTGCTTCCAGTCATTGCATTTTACATTTTAAAAAAGAAACCAGAACAAAAGGAAGGTGCAAGGGTGCTTTCCCGTAAAGTTGCTATCGCGATTGCGATTGTGGTTGCCTTTGTAATCGGTATGTATGACGGATTTTATGGACCAGGTACGGGAACGTTTTTGCTTCTTTTTTATACAAAAGCCTTGAAAATGGATACGCTGACTGCATCTGGAAATGTAAAATTAGTAAACCTGTCTTCCAATGTAGCTGCTTTAGTGACCTTTATCATCAATGGAAAAGTATTATTTATTTTAGGGCTGGTCGCTTCTATTTTTAGTATTGCTGGTCATTATACAGGAAGTGAAATGGTTTTGAAAAAGGATAGCAGAATCGTAAAGCCAGTTATTTTGGTTGTATTAGTGTTGCTTTTTATTAAGGTAATCAGTGAATGGTAGGGGAGAAAATAGCAGTGAGTACATGTAATATTTATGGAACAATCGGTCCATCTAGTATGAATCCTAAAATTTTAAAAGAACTGATTCAAGCTGGGATGACGGGGATACGCTTGAATTTGTCTCATGGCATGTTAGAAGAAATGGGTGGTTCAATCCAGAATTTTTGCGATATCTGGAAACAAATGAGGAGTACAAAACCGGATATTCTAATTGATTTAGTGGGCCCAGAACTAAGGATTGGGCGAATAGATCAGGAATTAGATTTGATTGAGAACGCTTATGTGGAATTTAGCTGTAACACTGATTCCTGTGATGGATCAATTCCAGTTGAAAAGATGATTTATCAACAATTAATTCCGAAAAGAGTAGTAATCATTGATGATGGAAAACGAATGATTGAAATTGTGGATTCGAATCAGCGAAACGGTGAAGGAACGAGTGAGCATAAAGTAATTGGAAAAGTGATTCGAGGAGGACGATTAAGTAGCAAAAAAAGTATCTTGATTCAAGGAGTAGAAATCGAAAATCCAACTTTGACAACAGAAGACTGTATCAATTTGCAAAAATTGGACGATTATCAGATTTCCGGGATTATGTTGCCATTTGTTAGAGGAAAACAGGATATTCTGAACTTGAAACATGAAATTCAGTTACATACAAAACGAGAGATTCGAATTCTTTCAAAGATTGAAAATATGGAAGGCGTAAAGAAGTTAGAGGAAATAGCAGAACTCTCCGATGAAATTATTATTGCCAGGGGAGATTTGGGGAATGCAGTAGGCTTAACCAAATTACCTGTGATTCAGGATATGATTGCAAGAAAATGTAGAGATCGGAATCAATCTTTTATGATTGTAACGCAAATGCTTGCTTCTATGGAAAACAGCCCTGTACCTACGAGAGCAGAAGTGAATGATATTTTTCAAAGTATTTGTCAGGGAACTTCCTCGGTCATGCTAACTGGTGAAACTGCAAATGGACAATATCCTGTGGAAGCAGTGAGTATTTTGAAGGAAACCGTTACTTATGCGCAACAATATCTGAAAGCTGGTTATCACATCTAGCTTGTATAGAAAAAATCAATTCGTACTTCTCATTTGACTTTGCTACAATGAAACTACGCGCGAATGGCGTAAGTGAATCTTTAGCAAAGTTTTTTGATTAGAATGGGAGGAAAAAAATGGCAGATTATTTGCAGATGTGGAAAGATTTAGGAATGGATGTGGAAACACACGACCAATTGTGTGAGGTACTTCCTCAGGCATTTGGAGATGTTTTTTTATCACAAGAAAATAGACCTGAATCGATGGATTATTATAATTTTGTAGTTTCAGAAATTCATGGAGTACGTCCAATGGAATTGATTGAACATCAGAAAAAGGGTGGAAAAGTATTTGGTACCTTCTGCGTTTATGTTCCAGATGAAATTGTATTTGCTGCTTCTGGAATAGCAACTGGATTATGTGGAGGTTCACAGTTCTGGGTTCCAGGTGGCGAGAAGGTATTACCTTCCAATATCTGTCCATTAATCAAGGCAAGTGTAGGTGCGCGTTTAGATCGTACCTGTCCGTTCTTTCGAATCGCAGACATGTATGTAGGTGAAACAACCTGTGATGGCAAGAAAAAAGCGTGGGAAATTCTTGCAGAGGATGTTCCAGTTCATGTAATGGATTTGCCACAAATGAAACGCAGAAAAGATGTTGTTGCATGGGCGGAAGAAATTAAAGATTTTAAAGCTGTAGTTGAAAAGATGACTGGAAATGAAGTAACAGCAGAATCTTTAAATGATGCAATCAAGATGATTAATGATAAGCGTAGAGCGTTGGAACGTTTATATAATTTTAGAAAAGAAGAGAAGTTACCAATTAGTGGAGCAGATTGTTTAGTTATTTCACAAATTGCTTTTTATGATGATCCAATTCGTTTTACGCAGATGACCAACAAGCTTTGTGACGAATTAGAACAGCGAGTGAAGGACGGCGTATCTGTATTTAAAAAGGGAGCAAAAAGAATCATGATTACAGGAACTCCAATGGCTATTCCTAACTGGAAATTGCACAACATTGTAGAAACCAGTAATGCAGCAGTTGTATGTGAAGAAACTTGTACAGGAGTTCGCTATTTTGAACGTCCAGTAGATGAAACACAAACAACTTTAGAGGGTCAGATTGCTGCTTTGGCAGAACGTTACATGGGAATTAATTGCGCATGCTTTACACCAAATACTGGTAGAATTGATGATATCATTAGACTTGCAAAAGAATACAACGTAGATGGCGTGATTGATGTAAATCTAAAATTCTGCACCACTTATGATGTAGAAGGATATACATTAGAGAAAGCATTGGTAAAAGAAGGTATTCCAGTACTTGGAATTGAAACAGACTATACCGATCAGGATGCACAGCAGTTGAGAACCAGAATTGGTGCTTTTATTGAAATGTTAGAAGGTTAAAAGATGAAACAATACTATGTCCTATTTGATAATCATACAGATGGAATGGCACTCTATCAGGAATTAAAACGAAATGGTTTATCCGCAGTGATAAGCCCAACGCCCAGGTCATTGAGTAAATGTTGTGGAATATCGTTACTGATTACAGAGGATCAGGTTGAACAAGTGGAAGAAATTGCTAGGCGTTGCCAATTGTCATACCTAAAAATTGACTTTGTCGAGCGCACTTTCGATAATCAAAGAGATCAGTATTGTTAAGGAGTATTATGAATTATATTGGAATAGATATCGGATCGACTGCATCAAAAGTAGCAGTAATGAACCATGAATGTAAGTTAATGAATTGTTTTGTTCAGTCAACTGGATGGAATAGTAAAATTACTTCTGCGCAAATAAGAGAGAGCCTTTTAAATATGAATATCGAGGTGGGCAAGGATGTAAAAATTGTTGCAACTGGATATGGGAGGATTTCTGTGGATTATGCAAATCAAATCGTGACAGAAATTAGTTGCCATGGAAAAGGTGGTGCATATTTATTTGGGAAAGACTGCTGTATTATTGATGTGGGAGGTCAGGATACAAAGTTCATTCAATTAAAAAATGATAGAGTTGTTGATTTTTTAATGAATGATAAATGTGCTGCTGGAACTGGAAAATTTATTGAAGTAATGGCAAATCGGTTCGGTGTGACCATTGATGAACTTTTTGACCTGGCACAAAGAGGAACTGCAATTCCAATTAGTTCTTTGTGTACTGTTTTTGCAGAGTCTGAAATCATTAATTATATGGGAGAAGGAAAATCTATTGAAGATCTGGCAGCTGGAGTGGTGGACTCTGTTGCGCAAAAAGTTGCGACTTTGGTAATGAAACGTCCGCTTCAATGTGATTTGATTTTAACTGGCGGTCTTAGTGATAGTGCGTATTTTGTGAACCAATTATCGCGAAAGCTGAAACAACCTGTATTGATGATTGAAAATGGAAGATTTGCAGGTGCAATTGGAGCGGCATTACTTGCTGCAAAATAAAATAAAACAAAGAAATTGGAAAAACCACTTGAAACAGTGGTTTTTTCGCGTTATGATACTTAGACGAGGATATTTCCTCCGGGAGTAAAATCATGGATTTGTTTGATTATATGAACCAAAAGAATAAAGAAAAGGAATCACCTTTAGCATCCAGAATGCGACCAAGAATACTGGAAGAGGTGGTTGGGCAGGAGCATATCATTGGTCGTGATAAGCTTCTTTTTCGTGCTATTTTAGCAGA
>JAGOGN010000140.1 GCA_017996675.1 Lachnospiraceae bacterium
CTCCTGTGGTATGGCGATTTGGATAGTGGTGCCTTCGGAATTGGTTTGGATGTTAAATGTGTGAGCGGCTCCATATATTTTTTGTAAACGTTTTTGTACATTGGATAACCCAAGACCTTTGGATGAAAGGTTGGTCTTAAGGTTTGACAAGACGTCCAAAGGGATGCCAGGGCCGTTATCGGAAATGGTAATAACGATTTGTTTATTTATGGATTCAGCCTGGATCTTTACCTGGCCCAAAGGTCGCTTCATTGCACCATGTTTCACCGCATTTTCAACAATTGGTTGAATAATTAATGGTGGAACAAAACAGTCAAGGTCCGGGCATAAATCAAATTCGATCTGCAGGGATTCTTCAAATCGCGCTTTTTCTAAATCAAGATAGGCTTTCACGTGTTCTAGTTCTTTGCTTAAAGGAATAAAGAGATCCTTATTCTGAAGGGTATTTCGAAAATAGGTGCTAAGCGACAAGATTAATTCTCTTGCGCGTTCGGGCTTTTCTCTGCAAAAAAAGGAAATGGTGTTTAATGAATTAAATAAAAAATGTGGATTGATTTGCGCTTGTAGTGCCTGATATTCTGCCTTTTGCAGTAATTCTTCCTGATATTCCAGTTCGGAAAGAATAATTTGATCAGCAAAAAGTTGTGCCAGGCCATCCACAAAACGAACTTCAGTTTGAGGAGTGGTGCTGCCATTGTGCGAAAGAATCATAATAATACAACCAAGGGACTGCTGCTTGTTCACGAGTGGACTGGCAATCATCAGGTAATTGGTATTACCTTGTAAAATATGTCGCCTAGAAATTGTGATGGGTTCCAATTGAGTAAGTTTGGTAGACATGGACTTGGTTGCATATTCAAATAGATCCATGTGCTTCTCGGATAAAAAAATCTCTATTTCATCTGTCTGAGCCACGATATGTGTCGTGTCTGTAACTAATATATGTTTACAACCGGATAGATTACTTAGTAATGTTAGTATTGTTTTCCAATCTTCTCCAGTTCGCTCTCGCTTACGCAAATAAGGAAGGCATTGATTGGTGATTTCGAGTGTTAGGCGAATTCTTCTTGCGTTTTGTGAGTCCTGCTCAGTCATTACATGACGAAAGACACTGAAAAACAAACAAACACCTAAAGAATTCAGCATAACCATTGGGAAACCAATGACTTTTACCAATTCAACTGCCCGGTCAAAGGGTTTGGCAATTAATAGAATTAGTGCCATTTGCATACATTCTGCAAAAAAGGTGATGAAAAATAGTTCTGGGTAATTATAATTACGATTGGTTTTTTGATGATGAACCCAGATGGTGCTTGCTAAAAGCCCTTCAAATAAAGTGGATATTGTACAGGAGACGGCTGTAAAACCACCAATATCAAATGCAAAACGATGAAAGCCTGCAATTAGTGCAGAGCCTATTCCAACAACTGGACCTCCAATTAAACCTCCTGCGATGACACCAATGACGCGGGTGTTTAAAATCGCTCCGTTCACATAGGTTCCGGTGTAGGTGGACAAAATACTGATTCCGCCAAAAAAAATGGCAAGAAGAAGATTTCTTGTCAGTGTTTGCAGACCTGTCTGTGTCTGATCCTGATCTGTAAAAAATTTCTTAACAGGAGCAATGCCTGTAATTAACATTGCAATGATAGTAAGGATACTGATATTTAGTAAAATGTTTGTGAACATTTGTAGTTGCATGAGATACCTCCTCTTGATGATTCTATTATAGCTTAAAAAAGATCAGATTGCACCTGCTCGTATGTATTCGTAAAAGTAAGCGAAAAAATATAATTTTTATGATTTCTTTTTGGGTTGAATCTGGAAAGGTAATTCGCTACAATAGGTAGAAAAGGAATTAGTTTTACAAGAAAGTGAGAGAGAAACATGAAGATAGAAAAGGATAGCTTTAGACTTTATGCAATTACGGATGATCGCTGGTTGAAAAATCGCTCCTTGGAAGAAGTTGTGCAGGAGCTAATTGCAGGAGGGATCACCTGTTTACAGTATCGGGATAAAATAAGAACTTTAGAGGAGAAAGAAGAAACAGCCCTTTTCTTAAAGAAAATCTGTGGTCAGGCAAATATTCCATTCATCATTAATGATGATGTAAATTTAGCTTTAAAAGTCCATGCAAATGGGGTTCATCTTGGACAACAGGATTGTGACGTAAAAACTGCGAGAACAATTCTTGGAGAGCACGCCATTATTGGGGTATCTGCACGAACAGTCATGGATGCAACGAAAGCAGAACAAAATGGGGCAGATTATCTGGGATCGGGAGCTGTTTTTGGGACTGCGACCAAAGAAGATGCACGTTTTCTTGGCGTAGATCAATTTTCTGAAATTTGTAGAGCAGTCAATATTCCAGTTGTTGCAATTGGAGGAGTTTCCTTACAAAATATTCCCCAGTTGAAGGGGACATCTGCCAGTGGAGTAGCTGTTGTTAGTGGACTTTTTGGTAGTGAGAATCCGAAAATGGCAGCACAACAATTCGTTGCGGTCATCAACGAAAGTATAGGAATGGAGTAACTATGAAGCAGGTATTAACAATTGCAGGAAGTGATAGTGGATCGGGAGCTGGCGTTCAGGCAGATTTGAAGACTTTTTTCTGTCATGGGGTATATGGAGTGAATGTTATTACAGCGTTGACGGCGCAAAATACACTAGGTATTAAAGATATTCTGCCTGTTGAACCTTCATTTGTCAGAGCACAGTTAGAGGCAGTTGAGGAAGATTTTGCAATAGAGGGGATAAAGATAGGGATGATACCTAACATCCAGGTTGGTTTCGTTATACGGGAATGGCTGGCGAACAAACATCCTAAGAATGTAGTGATTGATCCAGTAATGGTTGCGACTTGTAATCGAAACCTGATCGTGCAGGAAGAGGCTGTTCAGGCGTTTGGTCCGATTTTTCGTCACGCTGATTTGATCACACCGAATCTTTCGGAGGCTGGCTTTTTATCAGGAATGGAAATTCAGGCACCCGAAGATATGGAAGAGGCTGCGGAACGTATTTCACAGCAATATCAATGTAGTGTATTAATTAAGGGGGGACATTTGAGTTTAACGGCAAGTGATTATTTGGTAACGAACCAGATAAAGAAGTGGTTTCATCAGGATAGAATAGAGAATCATAATAACCATGGTACCGGGTGCACACTCTCAAGCAGCATTGTTGCAAATCTTGCTTTGGGGTACGACATGAGTGATGCAGTTCAAAAAGCAAAAGACTATATGACAGTTCTGTTAAAGGATGCGCTTGACTTGGGGCATGGAAATGGCCCGCTTCGTCATACAATGTTAGAGTAAGCTTTTTAACTTACAAAATTGTAAGTTTATTGTAAGCTATTTCGATGGCTATAGTTCTCCAATTTGATAGAATAAGATTGTGATTAGGAAAGCGATTCAAGAACTAATTACAGGGGAGAATTAAGTTATGAAGATTATCATTATGACAGGCCGGTTTGGTATGGGACATTGCTCAGTGGCACAAGCTTTAAAAGAAGACTTAGAACAGTCGAATCAGGAAGCAACAGTAGAAGTCATTGATATCATGGAACATTTATTACCAAGTTTAAATCGAGCTATTTATGGAGCATTTCATCTGATGGTTAGCAGATGTTCGGGAATGTATAATAGTTTGAATAAAACAGCGGAAAAGTATAACTCAATACCATTCAAAGGCATAATCGTTAGAAAGATCGGAGCAATCATTGATAGTTATGAACCAGATTTAATTTTATCGACTTTACCACTTTGCACCAAGTTTGTTTCTGCATATAAAGAAGAAACTGGGTGTGAAATTCCACTGATTACTTACATTACTGATATCTGTGCGCATCAGGAATGGATTGCAAAGGAGTCGGATTATTATTTTGTTGGTTCACGAGAAGTGAAAGACGAGCTTGCGCAAAAAGGTGTGGCAAGAGGACGGATTTATGTAAGTGGAATACCAGTCCGAAAGGCTTTTCAGAAGAGAAGTAAAATTCGTAATACATCTGGAAAGAAAGAGGTCCTAATCATGGGCGGAGGATTTGGGTTAATTCCATCTTCACAATCTGTATTTCAGGCTTTGAATGAGAGAAGTGACATTCATACCACTGTGATTACTGGCACAAATAAAAAACTATTTGATCAATTATCAATGGAATATAAAAATATTGATGTGGTTGGATATACAGATCGTGTAGATGAATATCTTCAAAGAGCTGATCTGTTGATATCCAAACCAGGTGGGATTACGCTATTTGAAGCGTTAAATTGTGAAACTCCAATGTTTGTGATACACCCATTTTTGCAGCAGGAAGTGTGTAATGCAAAATATATGGATGCGAAACAAATTGGAAAAGTAGTATGGGATAAAGATGCTGATGTAGAAAAAGAGTTATTTGATTTACTTGAAAATGATATTGAACTTAAAAAGATAAGACAGAACATGCATCATTTTAAAGAAATTACAATAGACAACACCATTGTAAAACAGATTATTGCGTCTTATGCTGTAGCATAGGACGCATTATTTTTAGGAGAGACTAAACATGGAATATATATTTACGGGAATATTTTTAGGGATGATTTATGTAGTA
>JAGOGN010000141.1 GCA_017996675.1 Lachnospiraceae bacterium
CTTCCTGTTGTGTGCAATGAGCTGATGTGGGGAGCTGGATTTTCCACGATTGCTGCTATTTTAGGACATACGGGTAGTCCAGTTGTTGCGGCGAATTCTGTTGCACATGTGGTACGTAATCTTGCAACGGTCGTTTCATTTGGAGTGGCTAATGCTGCAGGTGTCATGATTGGTACAGCAATTGGCGAAAACAAAATGGAACAGGCCCGAATGTATGGAAATGAAATCTTAAAATTATGTACAGGAACAGGAATCTTAGGAGCACTGGTTGTTCTTGCTGTCAGACCGATTCTAATGGCAACGATGACAATATCCAAAGAATCGAGTCAGTATTTATCCATGATGATGTTTGTCATGGCCTATATGGTTTTTTTCCAGTCAATCAATGCTACTTTAGTGGTAGGAGTATTCCGTGCAGGAGGAGATACTAGGTTTGGCTTGATTATTGATAGTCTTTTTATGTGGGGAACTTCAATTGGTGTTGGCTTTTTAGCTGCTTTTGTATTAAAATTAGATGTAACACTGGTTTACATCATATTAATGAGTGATGAAGTATTGAAAATTCCATTTTGTTTATGGAGATTTCGAACATACAAGTGGATCAATAATGTGACAAGATAGGTGGTGAGCAGATGCGGATTGGACATGGTTATGATGTACATCGTCTGGTTAAGGGAAGAGATTTGATCATAGGTGGAGTGAAGATTCCTCATAAACTGGGATTGCTGGGTCATTCGGATGCTGATGTATTGCTTCATGCAATTATGGATGCGTTACTTGGGGCAGCAGCACTTGGTGATATCGGAAAACATTTTCCGGATACAGATGATCAGTTTAAAGGAATTTCTAGCTTGGAATTACTGGAAAGAGTATGCGAGTTACTTCGATGTTGCGGCTATCAAATCGAAAACATAGACGGTACAGTAATTGCACAAGAACCGAAACTTCGTCCCTATATGGATGAAATGGTAGAAAATATTGCGAAAGCCTGTTGTATACGATGTTGTCAGATTAATGTGAAGGCTACAACGGAAGAACATTTAGGATTTACAGGTGAAATGCAGGGAATTTCTGCTCACGCAGTATGTTTGATCGAAGAAAGGATAACGGAATAATGAAAATATATAATACACTGACTAGAAAAAAAGAAGTTTTTACTCCAATTGAAGAAGGAAAAGTAAAGATGTATGTCTGCGGACCAACCGTATACAATTATATTCATATTGGAAACGCAAGACCAATGATCGTATTTGACACCGTACGCAGATACATGGAACATAAAGGATATCAAGTTAATTTTGTAAGTAATTTTACAGATGTAGATGATAAGATTATTAAGAAAGCACAAGAAGAAAAAGTAAGCAGTGAAGAAATATCCACTCGTTTTATTGAAGAGTGCAAGAAAGATATGAAAGCGTTGAATGTAAGAGAAGCAACAACTCATCCTCTTGCGACTGCAGAAATGAACGGCATCATTGAGATGATCCAGACATTAATTGATAAAGACTTTGCTTATCCAGTTGAAGACGGAACTGTTTATTACCGAACAAGAAAGTTCAAAGAATATGGAAAACTTTCCCATAAAAATATTGATGATTTAGAGGCTGGACATCGTAATATTCAGGTTACAGGAGCAGCGAAAGATGATGAATTAGATTTTGTTCTTTGGAAACCGAAGAAAGACGGAGAACCATTCTGGGAATCACCTTGGAGTAACGGAAGACCAGGATGGCATATTGAATGCTCTTGCATGAGTAAAAAATATTTAGGAGAGACCATTGATATTCATGCAGGTGGTGAAGATTTAATTTTCCCACATCATGAAAATGAAATTGCACAAAGTGAAGCTGCAAATGAAAAGCCATTTGCAAATTACTGGATGCACAATGGATTTTTGAATATTGATAACAAGAAAATGTCCAAATCTACTGGTAATTTTTTTACCGTAAAAGAAATCGCTGAAAAATATGATATGCAGGTAGTTCGATTCTTTATGTTAAGTGCTCATTACAGAAGTCCACTGAACTTTAGCGAAGACTTAATGGAAGCTGCTCAGAATGGATTAGAAAGAATTCTTACCGCAGTCAAGAATTTAAAACATATTATGGATTCTACTTTAGTTAAGGAAATGAAAACTGAAGAAGAGGAACTTGTGGTTAAAGCACAACAGTTTATTGCTAAATTTGATGAAGCAATGGATGATGATTTTAATACGGCAGATGCAATTTCTTCTATTTTTGAATTAGTGAAATTTGCCAATACCAATGTAACAGAAAAGAGTTCTGCTGCTTTTGCACAATCCATTTATGAGGAAATTCTCATGTTAGGAGAAATTCTTGGTTTGATTTTAGAAGTAGAAGCGGAAATTTTGGATGATGAAATCGAACAGTTGATTTTAGACAGACAGCAGGCTCGTAAGGATAAGAATTTCGTCAGATCCGATGAAATTCGCGATCTTTTACTTGCACAGGGAATCATACTCGAAGATACCAGAGAAGGAGTAAAATGGAAAAGGGCGTAGAAGCTTATATTAAAGAACAATTTCAATTGCCAGATGTGGATATCAAGACTTATTCTCCATTGGCGCTTGCATTTATTGGAGATGGAATCTTTGATCTGATTATTCGGACGCTGGTTGTAGGAACAGGAAATACTAAGGCTAGCCAGCTTCATAAGCGGACAAGTCAAATGGTGAAAGCTCCTGCACAGTCTCAGATGGTAGAGACAATCTTACCATTGCTAACAGAAGAGGAAGAAGCCGTTTATCGAAGAGGGAGAAATGCAAAGTCCCCAACGATGGCAAAGAATGCAACAATGGCAGAGTACAGACGTGCTACAGGATTAGAAGCATTAATGGGATATTTATACCTGAACAATCAATTTGAAAGGGTTGTGGAGCTAATTAAAGCCGCAATAAAAGAGGAAATAGTATGAGATATGAAGAGTTAACAATTGAGGGCAGAAATGCGGTTTTAGAAGCATTTCGCGCTGGGAAAACCATCGATAAGGTCTTTTTAATGGATGGATGTCAGGATGGCCCGATTAAATCAATTTTAAGAGAAGCAAAGAAAACAGACGCAATCATCCAGTTCGTAACAAAAGAAAGATTAGATCAGCTTTCAGATTCCCAAAAACATCAGGGAGTTATCGCATTTGCAGCTGCATACGAGTATGCACAAGTAGATGAATTACTTGATATTGCAAAGAAAAAAGGAGAGGCTCCTTTTCTGATTTTACTGGATAATATTGAAGATCCACATAATCTTGGTGCCATTTTACGTACAGCGAATGTAGTAGGCGCACATGGAGTTATTATTCCAAAACGAAGAGCGAGTGGATTAACAGCTACGGTTGCAAAGACTTCTGCAGGAGCAATTAACTATACTCCAGTTGCGAAAGTTACCAATATGACGAAAACAATTCAGGAACTAAAAGAAAAAGGAATGTGGTTCGTTTGTGCAGATATGGCTGGAACCAGCATGTATAAACTGGATTTAAAAGGACCAATTGGATTAGTAATTGGAAATGAAGGTGACGGAGTTAGCAAGTTAGTAAAAGAAAATTGCGATTTCATCGCTTCAATTCCAGTAAAAGGTGAAATCAATTCCCTGAATGCATCTGTAGCAACAGGTGTTCTGGCATATGAGATCCTAAGACAGAGAATGTAAAAAGGTGGGTGCCTATGTTCGAAGGAAAGACAGACGAAGAGTTAATTCATTTATTGCGCGATTCAGAATTTAAAGAGAAAGATATTTTGATGGATTTTTTGCTGGAGAAATATAAAAGCAGAGTTCGTCAAAAAGCAAAAACGTTATACCTGATTGGAGGAGATGGTGAAGATTTAATCCAGGAAGGTATGATCGGTCTGTTTAAGGCGCTTAGAGATTATGATTTTAGTCAGGAAACTGCCTTTCGGGGGTTTGCAGATATTTGCATTTCAAGACAAATGTATACCGCAATTGATGCATCCCGCCGTAAAAAACATAGCCCATTAAATTCTTATATCTCTATTTATGATCCTGTAAATGAGGAAGATCAGACGTTGGATGCTTACGATCCAGGCAGCTGGATGGAGGATCCACAGCGTCTTTATATCGAGCATGAAGACATGGAAGGTTTAATTCGTGAAATCAAGGCGACTCTAAGTCCCTTGGAACTTCAGGTTTTGGAACTGCATTTACAGGGGATGGATTATAAGTCGATAGCGAGTCATTTAGATAAGCCAGATAAGACAGTTGATAATGCATTACAGAGAATTAAGACAAAGGTCAATCGATTGTATAATAAAGAATAACGGGGACAGCTGAGGATGATGGAAACAGACAGATTAGTGATCCGTTCCTTCCAAGAAACGGATATTGATGATTTTTACGAGTATATGAAATTAGATAGTACCGCAAAGTATGAAGATTTCTCACCTTATTCATACGAGGAATGTGTGGCCTCCATTAAGCGTAGAGCAGAGGTAGATTATGTGTTTGCTGTAGTTCTTAAGCAGGAGAATAAATTAATTGGTGATATTAATTATTCAGAAGAGGACGATGATACCTATGAAATTGGATATGATTTTAACGAATT
>JAGOGN010000142.1 GCA_017996675.1 Lachnospiraceae bacterium
ATCTTTATAAATTTAAAATATGTTCTGATTATAGATTCATTTTATTCCTTCAATCGGCACATTAAAAGTTTGCAACGAATCCTTGTACTGCATCTGCATAATTTTATCATCCAACATACCATCTTTATAAGCCTTAATTATTTCCCGAACTGTATGGTTCAGTGCAGTGGACAATACAGAGCTATAAAAGTAAACCCCTAACAGCGTTTCTCCATCAAAAGAGTTCGTCTCTCTTTCAATCTCTACTCCCGATTTCTCCAGATAACTTACCATGGAAAGATATTCTGCATAAGCATTGGCTGCTTCGCCAGTAGCTTCTAATAATTCTGAATGCTTAAATATCGCACAGCAAACAAAGGTTCCGATTCCAGATCTTTCAGGAGCTGAAGCAATCTGTATATCAAATCCACTTCTGATTAATTTTTCAAATAAAAGAATAAACTCATTAACCTTTTTTATACTATAGGTGATATTCACAAATGGCTTGTATTTTTCCTGTACTTTAGCCGCATTCGTTTTCTCTATTTCCATAGTATCAAGTGGGAATCTGTATTTCCAAAGTAAATATTCTTTATCATCATATCCCGAATCTTCTGAATTGGATAGAAGTTGTGATTTGGCTCGGTACCAGCTGTCGAGCTTATAATTGGTGTATCGAAATAATGGATGTGACTCGTCAAATGACAATACATACCGACCAGCTTCTTTTTCTATTACCAGTCCGTGATTTTCTTCTAATTCAAATAAAATTTGCATCAGATCCAGATCAGAATAGATATCATGATCTTTCAATGCAGATACATCTACATCTAAAGCAGTTGCAATCTCTTTTAATTTATCTTCTTTTGGAATCATTTTATGACTTTCATACTGTCGTATTCGAACATCGGCAGTAGCAGCTGAAAATCCAGCTTTGATACCAAGTTCTTTTTGAGTCATACCTCTTAGATCACGTATGGCTCTTATTTTGTGTCCAACTGACATCTCATAAATCACCTCATTTTCTTAATGATGAACCCATTTTATCATAGAATAGAAAAAATAGAAAGGACAGAAATAAAATTATTTCTAATTTGCACTTGACAGAAATAAATATGTTTCTGTATAATGAAATAAAGATAGTAATAAATTTATTTCTATTCCAAATATTACACGAGAGGAGAGAAACGTATGGAAGTGATGGAGAAACCAGTTTATGTAGATGTAAACGAGGTATGTGCTGATTGGGGAGTTTGTCGAAGCAAGGGATACGCCATTATTAAGGAATTATCGGAACGCATGAAAAAGGAAAATCCGAAGTTGCTTGTAATGAGTGGAAAAATCAACCGTATCTATTACGAAGAAGCATGTATGAAGAGGTAACTGATGATGAAGTTTAGAGAAAAGAAAAAGCTCCTGTTGGCGCAGGAGCTTGGGCACATGACTATGCATGTACGTTTCATATAAAAGGATTCTAGCATAGTCGCCGCCCCTTTTCAATTGAAAGGAGTGATTTTTTGGCAGTTTTAAAGAACAAAACCCAAGGACTATATGTGAATGTAAGCAAAGATATTTTACTTGATCAAAAGCTTAGTTTGAGAGATCGAGGAATGCTGGTAACAATATTGTCCCTATCAGACAATTGGGATTTTAATTTGAAAGGCTTTTCAAAAATTCTACCAGACGGAGTGGATTGCATCCGATCTAGTGTGAATGAATTAATGAAAAGAGGATATTTGACTGGTGGACAAGAGAGAACAGGGAGAGGACGCTTTGGTAAAAATGTGATTGAAGTGCATCAGGTACCAGTTCCACCGCAATTGGAAAATCCGATTACGGTAAATCCGTTCACGGAGAAATCGAAAGCGGTTCCTTCGATTACGGGCATACCGCATACGGAAAATTCAACACAAGTAATTAATAACAAAGTAAATAACAAAAGAGTAAATAATCATCAATCAATCTTTCAGAGGAAGGATGGAGAGACGGAAGTTATACCTGCGATATCTAAAAGTCTGGTTCCCATGCAGGAGCTGATAGAAAGGTTTGAATATAGTGAGCTGTGTCAAATCTTATCCTATCATCATCTATTACAAGAATGTAGGGAGTGCCAGTTAACACAATATGAAATCAAAGCACGTGTCATAGAGGAACTGAAATATCTAATTAGTTATGAAACTTTGGTTTTTGATGGAGATGGTGCAATGGTGGATGCCTTGCTTGATTATATGAGTGAGATTATCGCCACAAATAGAACCATTACTTTTAATAATGGTGAAACCTATGATGCAAGGTCAATGGGAAATCAATTTTATCGTCTCGACAGTGGAGCCATCCGATATGTTCTTGAAAAATTTGATGATGTTTCTCAGGATACAAGGATTGTGAATAAGAAGAATTATTTGATCCGAATGTTGCTCACAGCAAAAAGTGATTTAGAAACCAGTATCAAGAGTGATGTGAATTATGATATGGCACATTGGCACGAAAGGGGGAATGAATAGTGTCAGTTTTTAAAGATAATTGGAATGGCTATGATGGGAAGCGTTGGAGAGTATCTCTGCGCTATACCGATTGGCAGGGGAAAAAGAAACAACATGATAAACGAGGTTTTGAGACCAAAAAGGATGCATTAGCTTATGAACGGGATTTTTTAGCAAAGAAAAGTAAGGATATCAATATGGGATTTGGAGTTTTTATTGATGTTTATCTTTCCGATATAAAACCACAGATTAAGCTGAACACCTATAGGACAAAGATTCATATCATTAATACCCATATTAGACCGTATTTTGAAGAAAAGAGTTTGTCAGAAATCTCTCCTACAGATATTTTACAGTGGCAGAACGAATTGTTAAGTAAGCGAGATGAAAATGATAAAGGCTATGCTCAAACTTATCTGCGCACGATTCAAAATCAACTGACAGCAATATTTAATCATGCGGTCCGCTATTATGACTTGGCAAAGAATCCCTGTAGCAAGGGGAAAAAGATGGGGAAAGCAAAAGCAAAGGAAATGTTGTTCTGGACAAAAGACGAATATACAAAATTTGCAGATGCAATCAAAGATAAACCAATCTCATACTATGCTTTTGAAATTCTATATTGGACGGGAGTACGAATGAGCGAAATGCTTGCACTAGAGCGTGGAGATATCAATTTGCAAAAAAGAACCTTAAAGATTGATAAGCAGGTACAAAGAATTGATGGGATTGAATATACCACCACACCAAAAACAGACAAAGGAAATCGTGTAATTGAACTACCAGAATTTCTTTGCAATGAATTGGAGGATTATTTTGGAATGATATACAAAATCGATGAACATACGAGATTGTTTAACATTACAAAAAGTTATCTGCATCATGAAATGGATCGAGGTTCGAAAGCGGCTGGTGTTAAAAGAATTCGTATTCATGACCTGCGACACAGTGCATGTGCAGCACTTATCGAGCTTGGATTTTCACCAGTTCAGATTGCAGAACGATTAGGCCATGAGAGTGCCACAATTACTATGCGATATGCGCATTTGTATCCATCGGTTCAGCGGACAATGGCTGATAGATTAAATGATATGTTTCATGATGAACCAGATTTCGAAGATGAAGATGAAAGTGAGGAATCAGAAGAATGATGGAAGGACGATTAGGCTACAACAACTCCAATAAGCGATATGGACTTTTGGTATCAGATTTGTGGGAAAATGATGGATTTCATTGTGGTGAGGGAATGGAAGTTCTTGTTGAAGATAAATGGATTTCTACCAGATTTGAAATGGCTTGGAATGAAAATGGAAATGCGTGGTATTTGGTAGGAACCCCTTATTATGGAGATTTGGAATATGTAAGAGCAAGGATTTAATTCCTTGCTCGGATTGGAGAATGTTATGAGTAAAATATATCGACGTACCACCCTTCTTACTGGTGTAAATGCCACTAAGAAGGATAAGAACCGCAAACGTAATGTCATTATGAATTTTAGAGTATCACAGGAAGAAAAACAGTTGATTGATGAGCGTATAGCGCTTTCGGGTCTTATGAGATCGGAATACTTTATCAACAGTTGTTTAGAGCAGGAGATTCATGTGACAGGAAATATCAGAACCTTTGATGCAATCAAAAAGCGTATGGAACTGATAGACAAGCATTTATGTAATATTAGCATGTCCGAGGAACTGGATTTGGAGATTCTAGAGTCGCTTCGGACAGTATTGGAATTATTAGATCATTTGTATGGTAGCAATGAGTAGCTACAGAAAGAGAGGCAATTATGTTTATTAGTGATAGAAGATTACTGGTGGTAGGCATTGATCATGGATTTTCCATGATGAAAACGCCACATGCAACATTTGAAAATGGTGTTGAAAAACTGGGAGGAGAAGCAACACTCACCAACAACACCTTAATTTATCAGGGCAGTTATTATAAAGTTGGCGAAGGAAGACTTCCACTTATGCAGACCAAGACAGAGAATGAGAATTATTTTTTGCTGACATTGGCTGCGATAGCAAAGGAAATGGATATTTATCAGCAGTGCAAGGCAGATGTGATTTTAGCGGTGGGTCTGCCATTTAGCAGATTTGGAA
>JAGOGN010000143.1 GCA_017996675.1 Lachnospiraceae bacterium
GATTGTGGCCTTTGATGTAAAGCACCCAACTTTTCGTCATGCAATGTTTGCGGAATATAAGGGTACAAGATCGAAAATGCAACCGGAATTAGTTCAGCAGGTTCCGATTATAAAAGATGTATTAAAAGCAATGGATATTCATATTGTGGAACAGGCAGGCGTGGAAGCGGACGATATTCTGGGAAGTTATGCAACAAAAGCACAAGAAGAGGGAATTGATGTATGCCTTGTTTCTGGAGATCGTGATACCTTACAAATTGCGTCTGATCGAATTCAGATACGAATTCCGAAAACAAAGAAAACAGGTACCATTGTTGAAAATTATTATGCACAGGATGTACTGGAAACCTATGGCGTTACGCCGATAGAATTTATAGATGTGAAAGCACTGATGGGAGACGCATCTGATAATATTCCTGGTGTTCCAGGAATCGGAGAAAAGACAGCTACAGCGATTATTCAATCGTTTGGAAGTATCGAGAATGCTTATGAGCATATTGAAGAAATCAAACCGAACAGAGCAAGAGAATCTTTGAAAGAAAATTACCAGCAGGCAGTGCTGAGCAAAGATCTTGCAACAATTCGAACAAATCTTGAGCTGGATTATGATTGGAGTCATGCACTGTTAGAGCAAATTTATACGAAACAAGCTTATGAATTATTTAAAAAATATGAATTTAAGAATTTGTTAAATAAATTTGAAGAAGTAAAAGAGGAACAAGCACCAGCATACCAATCAGTTGATTTGGCGAATGTAGAGAGAGCAATTGAAGAATGTAGTCAGTCATCGTTAATTGGAATCTCTGTAGAAAAAATACAGCCGTCAAAAACGGAATATCATATCCAGTTTCAGTTTGCATCAGAAGAAGTTGGATATCTTTATGAGGCAGACGATAACGAGATCGAACGTTCGAAGATCACACAGTGGGTGGAAACTTTATGTCATTTTGGAAAGACAATCGTATCGCCTAATTTGAAAAGTGTCGTACAAATTTGTCATATTGCAGAACAAGAAGAGATGTTTGACTGTAAACTAGCAGCATATTTGTTAAATCCATTACGTAGCGAATATGAGATTACATTAGATTCTGCCATAAAAGAATGGGCTTCTTACAGACAACAATTGGAAGAAGCACAGATGTGGAATTTGTACTGTGAGATTGAATTACCACTTTTATTTGTTCTTGAAGAAATGACAGCGATTGGAATACAGGTACAGCCAAAAGAATTAATAGATTTTAGTGCAGAATTACAAATTCGAATTCTGGAATTAGAGAAACAAATTTATTTGCAGGCAGGAGAAGAATTTAATATTAATTCACCAAAGCAGTTAGGTGTGATTTTATTTGAAAAGCTCCAACTTCCACATGGAAAGAAGACAAAAACAGGTTATTCTACGTCAGTAGATATTTTGGATAAGTTGAGAGTAGAAGCACCAATCGTTTCAGATATATTAGAGTATCGACAACTTACCAAATTAAAATCTACTTATGCGGATGGGTTAGGAAACTACATTGGAATAGATGGCAGAATACATGGGATTTTTCATCAGACCATAGCTGCAACAGGCAGAATTAGTAGTACAGAACCAAATTTACAAAATATTCCAATTCGAATGGAATTAGGAAGAAAGATTCGTAAAGCATTCGTTCCAAAAGAGGGATTTCTATTCGTAGATGCAGATTATTCACAAATAGAACTGCGAGTGTTAGCACATATGTCTCAGGATGAAGAGTTGATAAAGGCATATAAAACGGCACAGGATATCCATCGTATCACGGCGTCGCAGGTATTTCATATTCCATTTGATGAAGTTACGGGATTACAGCGTCGAAATGCAAAAGCGGTAAACTTCGGAATTGTTTATGGAATTAGTGCGTATGGACTGAGTCAGGATTTGGAAATATCGGTGAAAGAAGCATCAGAGTATATCGAGAGTTATTTTGCTACTTATCCTAAAATAAAAGAATTCTTAGATAAACTAGTTAGTGATGCAAAAGAACAGGGTTATGCGAAGACTTTATATTTACGGAGAAGACCGGTACCAGAATTGCTGTCTAGTAATTTTATGCAACGAGGGTTTGGAGAGCGAATTGCGATGAATTCTCCAATTCAGGGAACCGCAGCGGATATTATTAAATTGGCCATGATTCAGGTCACCAGACGGTTTAAAAAGGAAAATTTAGAATCCAGATTGATTCTGCAGGTCCATGATGAATTGCTAATTGAAGCAAAAATGGATGAGATTGAACGAGTGAAATTGATTTTAGAGGAAGAAATGGGTCAGGTAGTAAGTTTAGATGTTCCATTGGAGATTGATGTGCATGAAGGAAAAAACTGGTATGATGCAAAATAAACAGAATAGACCTTATGTCATTGGTGTGATGGGTGGAGTTGGATCTGGTAAATCGGAATTGTTGAATTATTTAAAGCAAACCTATCATGCTGAAATATTTGAAGCAGATATAATTGCGAAGCAGTGTATGGATCCAGAGACAGCCTGTATGCAACAAATACGCCAACAGTTTCCGGAATCGCTTTTTTACCCAGATGGTTCGATTCATAAGGAAAAAATGGCGGATTATATTTTTCATAATCCGCAGGCTAGAGTGACAATGAACCAAATTGTACATCCAACTGTAGTGGAATGGATCATCCGTCGTATTGAGCAACTTCAGCCAGATGTGTTGGCAGTCATTGAATCTGCGATTATGATTGAGGCTGGTCTGGATCGGTTTTGTGACGAATTATGGTATGTCTATACCGATCAAGATATTAGAAGCGAACGATTGAATAAATCCAGAGGCTATTCTTTAGAAAAGACGAAGGCAATCATAGATTCTCAGCTCTCAGAAGAGGAATACAGGAACAGGGCAGATGCAATTCTTAATAATAATAGTGATTTAGAACATTTGAAAAAACAGATTGATGAATTACTTCAATCAAGGGAGAGATAAGAAATGGCAGAATCGATGAATCAAGACAAGAATCTGGTATTTGGCTTGGATATTGGTACCAGAAGCATAGTTGGAACGGTTGGTTACCGCATGGATGATCAGTTCAGAGTAATTGCTCATTGTGTAAAAGAACACGAAACAAGAGCCATGTTAGATGGTCAGATTCACGACATTGGACGAGTAGGGCATACAATTGAACAGGTTAAAGAAGGACTAGAAAGACAACTGGAGCATCCATTAGCGGAAGTGTGTATTGCTGCTGCGGGACGTGTATTAAAGACAATGACAGTCCGCGTGGAATATCAATTTCAGGAAGAAACCGTTGTAGAAAAAGAGCACATCCATAACCTGGAACTTCTTGGAGTGGAGCAGGCACAAAAAGAATTAATTGAAAAAAATGATACCAAATATCGTTTTTATTGTGTTGGTTATTCTGTAATAAAATACTATTTAAATGATGAAATATTTTTGAATTTAGAAGGACATAAAGCGGAACAAATTTCAGCAGAAATGATCGCTACTTTTTTGCCGGAAGATGTTGTTGATGGATTATATTCTGCAGTTGGAAATGCAAATCTGACAGTTGCAAATTTAACGTTAGAGCCAATTGCTGCTATTAATGTAGCAATTCCAGAGGCGTTTCGAATGCTAAATATTGCATTGGTCGATGTTGGTGCAGGAACTTCGGATATCTGTGTTACGAAGGATGGAAGTATCATTGCTTATGGCATGATTCCACATGCTGGAGATGAATTGACAGAGGTGATTGTTCAGCATTATCTGGTTGATTTTAAGATGGCGGAACATATTAAACTTGCGTCTACAACCGATGAAATGATTGAATACACGGATATTATGATGATTCAGCATACGATTGCTGCATCCGAAGTCTGGGAATTAGTTGAACCGATTGTAGATAGTTTGACTACAGAAATAGCAGCAAAAATCAAGGAATTGAATGGTGACCGATCTGTAAGCGCAACCTTCGTTGTAGGAGGAGGCGGAAAGATCCACGGATTTACAGAGCAGTTGGCCGATAAGTTGGGTATTGTCAGAGAGCGTGTTGCATTACGTGGAGAGGAAGTGTTGCAAAAGGTTAGTTTTGCAGATACTACGATTAAAAAAGATCCATTATTGGTGACACCAATCGGAATTTGTTTAAATTATTATGATCAGAAAAATAATTTCATTTTTGTCCGCTTTAATGGGGAACGAATGAAGTTATATGATAACAATAAATTAACAATTGTGGATGCTGCAATGCAAGCAGGGTTCCAAAATGAGTTGCTTTTCCCAAGACGTGGAGCTTCGATTACTTATTTTATGAATGGAAAGCAGAAAGTCGCAAGAGGACAAATTGGAGAATCAGCAGTCGTAAGATTAAATGGTAAAATCGTGAGCTTGAACACACCAATCGATTCCAATAGTGAAATCATAATTGAACCGTCAACTGTGGGAGAAGCCGCTTCTTGTCATATCAGTGATTTGGAAGAATTTACACAAGCAGATATCTCTTTTGTTGTAAATGGAAAAATGATTACCTGTCCGAAGTTTGCAGAAGTGAATGGCAGTCTGGAACCATCTTCTTATTTGATTGAAGAAGG
>JAGOGN010000144.1 GCA_017996675.1 Lachnospiraceae bacterium
GGTGCCAATGCAAACGCAGTAAAAGAATTGGTTCTAACCGGAATGTTAGTTGCAACAAGAAATGTAATTGAAGCAGCAAACTGGGTTCAGACCATTAAAAATGAAGAAGGCGTTGCAGCATTAGTTGAAAAAGGAAAGAAATCTTTTGTTGGCCATGAAATTACTGGCAAGACATTAGGTGTGATTGGAATGGGAGCGATTGGATTTAAAGTTGCCCAGTCTGCTGTTGCTTTAGGAATGAAAGTAGTTGGATATGATGCATGCCCATTATGTGAAGATAGAATCGCAATGCTTCCTGATGGATGTACAATCGTAGGCTCTTTAGATGACGTTTACGCTGCATCTGATTTCATTACTGTTCATGTTCCATTACTAGATTCTACAAAAGAAATGTTCAATCAAACATCTTTTGCTAAAATGAAAGATGGCGTAATTATATTAAATTATTCCAGAGACAAGCTGGTTTGTGAGCCAGACATGAAAGAAGCATTAGCAAGTGGAAAAGTTGGTAGATACGTAACTGATTTCCCAAATGATGTAACTGCTGGAATGGAAGGCGTAATTGCAATCCCTCATCTTGGAGCTTCTACTGAAGAAGCAGAAGATAATTGTGCTGCAATGGCAGTACAGCAGGTTCGTGCTTTCTTAGAAGATGGAAATATCATTAATTCCGTAAACTATCCTGGTCTTGTAAAAGAGCGTCAGGGTGCATGCAGAATTTGTGTTTTATTCCAGGGAGCTTCTGTGAAAAATGAAGTAGTTGCTGCTGCAACAGCTGCTGGTGCAACTGTTTTAGGTGCTGCTGAAGCAATCCGTAACGATTTCGGATATTGTATCGTTGACTGTGATGCATGTGTATGTTCTTCAAAAATTACTGTTGAACATGCATTAAAAGTTAGAATTATTAAATAGGGGGATATTTAAATGCCTAAGGTTACACCTTTTAAAGGAATCCGACCAAATCCATCAGTAGTGGAACGTGTTGCGGCTCTTCCATATGACGTTTACAATAGAAAAGAGGCTTGTGAAGTTGTAAAAGACGAGCCACTATCATTTTTAAATATCGACCGTGCTGAAACCCAGTTTGCGGACGATGTAGATACTTATGCTCCTTGTGTATACGAAAAAGCTAGAGAATTGATCGATGCAAGAATCGCTGATGGTACATTTATCCAGGATGATCAGGAAGTGTATTATTTATATGCATTGACAATGGATGGACGTACACAGACAGGTATCGTTGCTTGCTCTGATATTGATGATTATCAAAATAATATCATCAAGAAACATGAGAATACCAGAGAAAGTAAAGAACAGGATCGTATTCGTCACGTTGATGCAACCGATGCTCATACAGGTCCAATCTTTTTGGTTTACAGACAGATTGACAGTATTCGTCAAGTTGTAGAAGCTGTTAAAAAGCAGACTCCAATCTATAGCTTTGTAGCGGATGATGGAATTAAACATGAAGCATGGTTGATTGATCAGAAATCTGATCTTGAAATTATTAAAGCAGGTTTTGAGCAGATTCCAGCAACTTATATTGCAGACGGACATCATCGTTGTGCTTCAGCTGTAAAAGTTGGATTAAAGAGAAGACAGGATAATCCAGGGTTTACAGGAAATGAAGAGTATAATCGTTTCCTATCTGTTTTATTCCCAGATGATGAAATGATGATCATGGATTACAACCGTGTGGTAAAAGATTTAAATGGCTTGTCAAAAGAAGAGTTCATGGCTAAATTGAATGATCTTTTTGAAGTTGAAAACAAAGGAACGAATCAGGTTCATCCAGAAAGTAAAGGTACCTTTGGTATGTTTATTGACGGAGAATGGTATCACTTAACAGCAAAAGCTTCTATTCTTTCAGACGATGCAGTTGAAGGTTTAGACGTTTCTGTATTACAGAACAGCTTATTAGGACCAGTACTTGGAATTGGCGATCCAAGAACCGATGAAAGAATTGACTTTATCGGTGGAATTCGTGGATTGGAAGAACTGGAACGTCGTGTTAAAGAAGATATGGTCGTTGCTTTTTCAATGTACCCAACTTCAATCGAAGAATTATTGGCAGTGGCTGATGCTCATCGCCTCATGCCACCAAAATCTACATGGTTTGAGCCAAAATTAAGAAGTGGAATGTTTATTCATCGTTTATTTTAATGATGAATGACTAGAATTAATAATTTAAGGCCGCGGAGGAATTCGTGGCCTTTTTACAAATAGGAGAAGCGAAATGAATAAAATATTAGAATGTGTTCCTAACTTTAGTGAGGGAAGAGATCTTGATAAATTAGAAAAAATTGTAGACTGTTTTCGGGGTAAAACAGATGTTAAATTATTAGATTATAGTTCAGACGCAGATCACAACCGTTCTGTAGTAACTGTAATTGGAGAACCAGAAGCATTAAAAGCGGCTGTTGTAGAAGCAATTGGAAAAGCGGTAGAATTAATCGACTTAACAAAGCATGAAGGACAGCATCCAAGAATGGGTTGTGTTGACGTTGTTCCATTTATTCCAATTCGAAATGTGACTGCCAAAGAAGCAGATGAAGTAGCAAAAGCTGTTGCAAAAGAAGCTTCAGAGAAATTTGGCCAGCCATTCTTCTTATATGAGAAATCGGCTACTGCACCACACAGAGAAAATCTTTCTACCATTCGTAAAGGACAGTTCGAGGGAATGGCTGAGAAAATGTTGGATCAGGAAAAATGGAAACCAGATTTTGGCCCATCTACGATTCATCCAACAGGTGGAGTGACTGCAATCGGTGCAAGAATGCCATTGGTAGCATTTAATATTAACTTAGATACTTCCAATCTTGAAATCGCTGATAAAATCGCAAAACAGATTCGTCACATTGGTGGTGGATTCCGTTATGTAAAAGCAATGGGAGTCATGTTAACAGATCGTAATATCGCACAGGTATCCATGAACCTGACTGATTATACCAAGTCAGATGTATATCGTGTATTTGAAACTGTAAAAATGGAAGCACGTCGCTATGGAGTAAATGTTGTTGGAAGTGAAGTAATTGGTTTGGTACCAATGGCAGCACTTGTAGGCGCAGCAGAATATTATCTTCAGATCGAAAACTTTGATATGGATCAGGTTTTAGAAAGCAGATTACTGTAGGAGAGTAGAATATGAAAAATATGACATTAGAAGCATTTGTAGCATTAACGGAATCAGATGCACCAGCACCAGGTGGTGGTAGCGTTGCTGCGTTAGCAGGAGCATTGGCAGCGGCTTTAACTGGAATGGTTGCGAACCTTACTATTGGAAAAGAAAAGTTTGCAAACGTTGAGGACGAAATGAAAGTAATGGAGCCGAAAGCTTCGGAATTATCAAAAAATCTTTTAGATGCAATTGCTGAAGATAGTAATTCATTTAATGTATACATGGATGCGTTGAAATTACCAAAAACAACAGATGAAGAAAAAGAAATTCGTAAACAGGCAATGCAAAATGGTCTGAAAGAAGCTGCAGTTGTTCCTCTTCATACAGCACGGATGGCATATGAAGTTATGGACTTTGCACAGCTTGCTGTGGAAAAAGGAAACCAAAATGCTGTGACTGATGGAAAAACTGGCGCGATGCTTGCGCGTACAGCAGTTTTAAGCGCTGGCTTAAATGTTCGAATTAATTTAGAGTCAATTAAAGATGAAGCATTCGTTCAAGAAATGAAAGAAAAGCTTACTGTAATTGAAGAAAATGCAATTCGCAGAGAAAAAGAAATATTAGGTTGGTAAGAATTAATAAAAGAGGCCGTGTCCACAGTGGACACGGCCTTTGTTTTGGTGATTATTCGTATTTCTGTTCGCAGTATTGACAGCGATAAACTTCTCTCTCTTCATCCGCTAGTACAAATACCTGTTCAAGTTCTTGCTCGATTGATGTAATACAACGAGGATTCTTGCAACGAATGACATTCGTGATTTTTTTAGGAAGTTTGAGCGTTCTCTTTTCTACGATCTGTTCACCTTTGATGATATTAACGGTGATATTGTGATCGATAAATCCTAGTATATTTAAATCAACTGTATCAATATTGCATTCAACCTTTAAAATATCTTTGAGGCCCATCTTGCTGCTTTTTGCATTTGTTATAATTGCAACGCCACAATTTAATTCATTTAAATGCATGTCCTGATAAATCTGAAAAGCCATTCCTGCTTTGATATGATCTAATACAAAACCTTCGCTTATGGATCCAACATTTAACATACTTCCACCTCCAGTAAAGTAAGAATAAGAGCCATACGAACATAGACGCCGTATTGTGCCTGCTCAAAGTATGCAGCTCTTGGGTCATCATCTACTTCTACAGCAATTTCATTTACACGTGGAAGTGGATGCATTACAATCATATCGTTCTTGCCTAATGACATTTTTTCATTATTCAGGATGTAAAAATCTTTCATGCGGATATAATCTTCTTCATTGAAAAAACGTTCCTTCTGAACTCTTGTCATATAGAGAATGTCCAAATCAGCCATAGCGTCTTCCAAACGTTCTACTTCTACAAAAGGAATATTATTTTTTTCTAAAA
>JAGOGN010000021.1 GCA_017996675.1 Lachnospiraceae bacterium
CTGTGCTTCGGCTCGTGAACGGCAACTTGTATATAATATCATGTTTGCCTGTATGTTGTCAACATCTTTTTTTATTTATTTTTTTCGATGTCCGCTCCGCTACGTGTTCCGCAGTGGAGCTTTATATTAACATCTTGACCAATGAAAGTCAAGCACATTTTCACATTTTTTTAACATTTTTTACTGCTGCTTTTTTATCAAGAATGCCGTCCCTTTATTTAAGCTAATTTGACCAGATCAGAGGGCTTATTAGCCCTCCAATAACTTTCTGATTTCCTTAATATTTCCAATACCAATTAGTTCCATTCCTGAAATAGAACCGATTGCTTTTTTATTTGATTCCGGTAAAATACATTTTTTAAAACCCAATCGCTTTGCTTCTTGAATTCTTTGAGTTGCCATACTAACCGAACGAACCTCACCACTTAATCCTATTTCCCCAAAACAAATGCACCCTTCCTCAACTGGAAGATCTTTAAAGCTAGAAATCAATGCCATTACAATCCCTAAATCGTTTGCAGGCTCGCTCATTCGAAATCCACCCGTAATATTAACATAAGCATCACAATTTCCCATATGATAACCAGCCCTTTTTTCCAAAACTGCCATTAGCAGATTAACTCGGTTAATGTCTGCTCCTACAGTTGTTCTCCTTGGAAGTCCGAAATTACTTTGGCACACCAGCGCTTGTATTTCAAGCATAACCGGCCTAGTTCCCTCTATCCCGCATACGATTACAGAACCAGATGCATTAACTGCCCTGCCATTCAACATAAATTCGGATGGGTTTTCGACCTGAATCAGTCCTTTATCACACATTTCAAATACGCCAATTTCATTTGTTGAGCCAAAACGATTTTTTACACCACGCAAGACCCGATACGCTGCATGTCGATCTCCTTCAAAATACAAAACCGTATCTACCATATGTTCCAACACGCGCGGTCCTGCTACTACTCCCTCTTTCGTAACATGTCCCACCAAAAAAATAGACATTCCTAGTCCTTTTGCGAGTTGCATAAATACGCTGGTCGCTTGACGAACCTGCGATACGCTGCCCGGCGTTGAAGCAATTTCTTCACTATACATCGTCTGAATCGAATCAATTACTACAATTTCAGGTTTTATTTTTTCAAGAACATTGCGAATGTTATCCAGATTTGTTTCACATAATAATTGAAGTGAATCTGTAAACGTTCCCAATCGTTGTGCTCGAAGCTTGATCTGAATTAACGATTCTTCTCCTGAAATATATAGAATACTTCGTTTCTGATCTGCAAGATTTTTGCATACCTGTAATAATAGTGTAGACTTTCCAATTCCTGGATCTCCTCCGACCAAAATCAAAGACCCGTGAACCAATCCTCCACCCAAAACCCTATCCAATTCAGAAATTCCTGTCGTAGTTCTGCTTTCATGTTCTACTTCTATTTCTGTAATATTTTTCAATTCTGGCATTCTGTCCTGCTTTTTAGTTCCTTTTGAAGTATGAACGACAGGTTCCTCTACAAAAGAATTCCACTCTTTACATGCAGGACATTGACCCTGCCATTTCGATGATTCAAATCCACAATTCTGACAAAAAAATAGAAGTTGTTTGCCTTTTGCCATAAATCCCCTTCCTATAAAAAATAACCCGGGCTTTTCCCGGGTTATTCGTTCTCAACATGTTAATCCTTACAGCCTTACAATTGATACTTCTGCCTGAATTCCTTCACCTAGCTCTACGCTTAAATTCAATTTACCACTCAAATTAGTTTTCATTGTTCCAGCTTCTTCACCATTAATTGTAATCTGATATTCTTGCTCTTCTTCTAATTCCAATGTAATCTGAGCATCTTCACGTCCTTCTACCATAAAGTTTACACCTTGTGGAGTTGTCATGAAATTTGTAACAGCAGTACCCGGAACCGATTCGTAGACAAACAGACCATTCTTTTCCAGTTTCGTAATTTCATAAAATGTCTTTACTTTGTATAAATCACCCTGGTGTTCAAAATTGTCCAGCTTTGACTTTTGTGTCAATTCATAATTCCCAAAACTTACTCCGCCATTATTTTCTGCCCGAAGTAACTCTATTACTACTGCCATTTTATTATCCTCCTAGAATGAGAGTTGAATCTTTCCTCTCAATTTGTATAGTTATTATACCCTATCTGCTTTTCTTTTTCTACTGTTTTATAGAATTTTCACTTTTAAACACTAATTCTTCATTTTTAACAGAAACCGTTACTTTTGTACCCGCTTTTACTCTTCCTGTCAGAATTTCCTCTGCCAATTGATCTTCAATCTTCGTTTGGATCATCCTCTTTAATGGTCGTGCACCAAACTTTCGATCATAGGATTTATTGACCAACCATTCCTTTGCAGGATTCGTTATCGTTAATACAATGTTCAATTCAGTCTTACAACGCTCCACCAAGGTCCGACTTTGCAACGTTACTATTTCCTTCATTTCATCCTTTGTTAAAGGATGGAACACAATTGTTTCATCAATACGATTTAAAAATTCCGGTTTAAAAATTCGATTCACTTCTTCCATTACGGATGACTTCATTCGCTCATAATTTTTGCCGTCATCGTCCGTCGCCCCGAATCCAAGTTTTTTAGGTTCAATAATACTTTGCGCCCCTGCATTTGAAGTCATAATAATGACCGTATTTTTGAAATCTATTTTTCTTCCTTGCGCGTCTGTAACATGGCCATCATCCAATACCTGCAGTAAGATATTAAAAATATCTGGATGAGCCTTTTCAATTTCATCAAATAAAAGAACAGAGTATGGATGTTGTCTTACTTTTTCTGAGAGTTGACCACCCTCATCATAACCAACATATCCTGGCGGCGAGCCAATCATCTTAGACACACTATGTTTCTCCATATACTCAGACATATCCACACGTATCAAGGATTTTTCATTCCCAAACATCGCTTCAGCAAGTGCTTTACTCAATTCTGTCTTTCCGACACCAGTTGGTCCGAGAAACAAAAATGAACCAATTGGTCTCGCAGGATCTTTTAATCCCACTCTACCTCTTTTTACCGCACGCACAACTGCATTAACCGCTTCACCTTGTCCGATTACACGTTTGTGCAATTCCTTGTCTAACTTATTTAACCTTGCGGTTTCCTGTTCTTCAATTTTTGTAACTGGCACTTTCGTCCATTCAGCCACTAACTGAGCAATTTCTTTTTCTCCAATAACAATGTCTTTTCGTGCAGTGGTTTTTGACTTGCGTTTTCTTATTTTTTCAATTTCAGACACGATTTCCTGTCTTATTTTCTTCTTATTAGAAGCTTCTTCCCAGTTTTCATCCATCAGTGCCTGTTCCAATTCCTCTTCTACTTCAACTAACTCTTTTTCCAATTCTCTGGCATTTTCAGGTACAGTTATCATTGACAGACTCTCTTTTGCAGCCGCTTCGTCCATTAAATCAATGGCTTTATCCGGAAGATTACGATCATTAATATACCGTTCGGATAATTTAACAGCGGCTAGAACTGCTTCGTCTGAAATAATTACCTGATGGTGCTTTTCGTAATTGCCTTTAATGCCTTTTAAAATTTCGATTGTTAGTTCTTCTGATGGTTCTTCGACCACAACTGGTTGGAATCTTCTCTCCAAAGCAGCGTCTTTTTCAATAAATTTCCGAAATTCTTCTCTTGTCGTTGCTCCAATTAATTGTATTTCACCTCGAGCAAGAGACGGTTTTAGAATATTTGAAGCATCAATAGCTCCTTCTGCTCCACCAGCACCAATCAAAGTATGAATTTCGTCAATAAAGAGAATAATATTGCCATCAGCTATAACTTCTGCAAGAATTTTCTTAATTCTTTCTTCAAACTCACCTCTATATTTCGTCCCTGCTACTACACCAGATAAATCCAGCGTCAATACTCTCTTAGATGCAACCGTCTGTGGGACGCTACCTTCTATAATTCTTTGCGCAAGGCCTTCTACAATAGCGCTCTTGCCCACACCCGGCTCACCAATTAAGCATGGATTATTCTTTCCGCGCCGGCTCAGTATCTGTATCGCACGATTGATTTCTTCTACTCGCCCAATAACCGGATCCAGTTTCCCTTCCATAGCTAAAGCAGTCAAATCTCTTGAATAACTGTCCAATGTTGATGTCTGACCAGTTTTCTTCAATTTCCCTCCTCTTGCCTTTACAATCTCTTCTTTATAATCTTCTAAATCTTTTCCCATTGCAACGAGCAGGTCCACATATATCTTTTGAGGCGCAACGCCCAAAGTATTGAGTAGCCGAACAGCTGCGCATTCTTTTTCCTTTAGTATCGCCATCAATAAATGTTCTGTACCAATTTCAATACTTTGAAAACGTTCCGCTTCTGCATTGGCCTGTTCTAAAACATTCATTGTGCTAGGTGTAAATCCATCCTTCTCTAAAACGATAATTTTCTGATCTGGCGCAATTAACTGCTCGATTAACTCTAACAATTTTACATCATCTACTCCGAGATCCTGCAGCACCATTGCAGCAACTCCTTTTTGCTCTTTCAATAAACCGTATAAAACATGCTCCGTGCCGATATATCTATGACTTAATCGAGTAGAACATTTATTCGCAAGACTCAATGCTTTTTTTGCACTATTTGTATATTTCATTTGCTACCTCCATTTTATATAAATAGGGTTTGCATGCGCAAACCCTCGTTTAACTTTTTATAAATCATCAAAATCAATAAATTCAATCTCCTCATCTTTCTTAGTATTACTCTGTTCAAAAGATTGTTTATTCATCTTCTTGTTAATTTCTTTTCCACTTTGAATCTCTTCATCATGTTCACTATTGCTTGCACAAGCAGAAAGATACTCATCTCCACTATCGTCTGCCCTTCTCTTCATTCGTTCCATTATAATTACATTGATTAAAACAATAAACAACAGTGCCAACGCAACAATTCCTATATAAATAATCTTACGTGACTGTTCTGTTTCCTTCTTATATTTATCATACAGAGCATTATAATTCTTTTGCAATGACTGATATGCTGCCGCCTGATCAATTCCTTCTGTCGTCTCATCACTATCAACTGCTTGACTCTTTGCAGGAACGGATCCTAATTCAAAGCATGGAATATCTTTCTTTAAATCAAAAACATAATATCCTGCATCCTGGTCATCTGTTGCATTCACAAAGTACACTAAAACAATTTCACTTTCTTTATAACGATAAACTACACAATCCTGATCCTTGATTTTTACATTTAACTGCTTAAATCCATCTGGCAAATCTGCTGAATCATGGTTACTTACTACTTGATATTGTTTTCCATCAAACTCAAATGTTGGACCATTGTTTGGTGCTGTAGGAATATTTGCTGGATCATCTGGTGCTGTTGGCGTTGTAGGAGTCTCCGGTGCTGTAGCAGGCGCATCTTGCTTGGTCACTTCAATTATATATAACGCTAGAGAACCATTTCCTGCTTCTACCGTTATTTTAATTGTATTCTTTCCTACTTTAAGCTGATCAGCTCCAGTAATTGACAAAATCTTCGCATTTACATTTGAAACCTGCGCATTCACTTTGATACTTGCTACATCTGATCCAACTGTTGCAGCATACTTTACCACATTATATTTGAAATTAGGGGAAAGTGTACCCTCTGAAAGTTGAAGTGACTTCAAACTATTATCCGCTGAAGTTGTATCTCTACTAGTTGTTGTTGTAGGTGTTGCTGCCACCTCCACTTTATTGATGAATAAAGTAGACATAAGTAATCCTGCCATTCCACCAATCACCAAAATCTTTTTAATTGTTCTCATGAAGTCTCCTCCTGTATTTCCCTTTGAAACTCTTCTAAGTGGTATTATAGCATAACGCGACTTTCTTGAAAACATTTTTAACTGAATCCTTTTATTCTTTCTAGATTGGTCTAATTATCTCTAGAATTCGTTCAAATATTCTTAAATATTCTACTGTATAATAATGAGTTTTATTATGTTCCAAAACCATTTTAAAAAAACAGTCCTAAAATTGCCAAAGGTAATATCATACTTTTCATAATTTCTCCGCCTGATTTAAAAACCCCCTCAAACATAAGTCTGAGGGGTAAGCTTATATCCGTAATAAATGAAAATCACATACATTAATTTTTCTTGACTGGGTTTACAACTTTAAGAATATGTTCAAACAATTCCAAATCTTTGACCGTATAATATTTCGTTTTGTTATTCACCAAATCTTTATACTTCATAATCGTAATGTCTTTATCTGGCTGCTCTTCATCTTTTGACACATAAATATCTGCTGTGTCTCCAAATTGTAAACGAATCACATTTTCCCCTGGCTCTTTGTTAAACAATAACTTTGTGCGATAGTATCCATCTCCGCGGTCAATAATCTTATAAATATCGTCCACATCCCATCCGGTTACTTCATAATTTCTGCCTTCATAAGACACTTTGATTTTATTCAATTCCGGCACTGTAACATCCGTGTAATCCAACAATTGATCCGCAAAATGGGTTTCATCATTTTTTGATGTCCACAAAAAAATCAATGTTCCAAAACCAATCAAAAAAAACACTCCCAAAATCGCTAATGGCAATCTCATACTCTTCATAATTTACCTCCTGGATTTACTCCTTTGTCCCCTCTAATTATCCTTTTATATCATTGTGCAAAAAATCCCCTCAAACAAAAGTCTGAGGGGATTTCATTACCATACAAGTTGTAATAGCAAGATAAATCCAACGATTGAACCGCCAAATATAGTAATAACAAGAAAACCTGCTTTCATAGCCCCAGCTACAGCATAACGCATCTGGGTTTTATTAATCATCTCTCCTGTTGGCTTAACATCTTTCATTGTCGAACCATTTTTAAAGAAACTACCTGGCTGTTCGCCCAATCCCTCTATATCCATACTAGCAACTACATAATTCTTTTCATAATCTTCGATTGATTCGAAGATCTGACCATTTACTTCTATACTCATCGCGCCTCCATATTACGGCAAGAACAAATCTTAATCGTATAAATGGCAGCAAACAAAGTGACCACTTTCAATTTCTTTTGTTTCAGGTGCCACTTCTTTACAAATTGCCATACATTCGCTACATCTTGTATGGAATTTGCATCCTGATGGTGGATTTGCTGGCGAAGGAATACTTCCTTCCAAAATTGTACGATTTGTTTTAACATCTGGGTCTGGAACAGGAATAGCACTAAATAGTGCTTTTGTATATGGATGAAGAGGATTTCTAAATAAGCTTTCTGTTTCTCCTGTTTCTACCATACTTCCCAAGTACATTACTCCAACACTATCAGAAATATGTTCTACTACTGATAAGTCATGAGAAATGAAAAGGTAAGTTAATCCAAACTGTTCCTGTAAATCTTTTAATAAGTTGATGATCTGTGCCTGAATTGATACATCCAATGCGGAAACAGGTTCATCACAAACGATGAAATCTGGGTTCATTGCAATCGCACGAGCGATACAGATTCTCTGTCTCTGTCCACCGGAAAACTCATGAGGATATCTATCCTTATGGAATTCTTGTAAACCACATTTCAACATGATTTCAGTTACATAATCATCATATTTTTCTTTTGAAACAAGATTATGTTCACGAACAGCTTCACCGATAATTTCACCAACTGGAAGACGTGGAGACAAACTTGAATATGGATCCTGGAAAATGATCTGCATTTTTGTACGAAGCTGTCTTAATTCTTCACGGCTTAATTCACTTACGTTTTGTCCTTCAAAGAAGATTTCTCCATCTGTCTTTGGAAGTAATCTTAATAAGGTACGGCCTGTTGTTGATTTACCACAACCAGATTCACCAACGAGTCCCATTGTTGTACCTTTTTTAATCTGGAAACTTACATCATCTACAGCTTTTACGTTTCCAACTACTCTGTTAAAAAATCCACCCTTAATTGGGAAATATTTCTTTAAATGAGATACCTCTAAAATAACGTCACTTTTAGCGTTTACTGGGGCATCCATCTCTCTTGTAATTTCTGACATTTTGATGTCCCTCCCTATTTCTTCACTTCCATACGTGCAGCAGCAATGATTTCATCATTTGTTGAAGATTTTCCAAGTGGAATAGTTTCAATTGCGTCTGCTTCACAACGGTAGCAACTTACGTAATGCGTATCACTCAGTTTGTACATAGCAGGATATTCTGCTTTACATCCTTCAACACACATTTCGCAACGATCTTTAAAATAACAATAATCTGGCATATTAATTGGATTAGGTACTTTACCAGGAATACTGTATAAACGATCTGTTCTTTTTCCAACAACTGGTTTGGAGTTCATTAAACCAATCGTATATGGATGGGAAGGGTTTTTAAATACTTCTCTTGCTGTACCTTTTTCTACTACACGACCTGCATACATAACAACAACATAATCAGCCATTTCTGCAATTACACCAAGGTCATGAGTAATTAACATGATAGAGCTATTGATTTTGTCTTTCAAGTTACGTAATAAATCTAAGATCTGAGCTTGGATTGTAACATCCAATGCAGTTGTAGGTTCATCAGCAATGATAAGTTTTGGATCACAGGATAAAGCCATTGCGATCATAGCACGCTGACGCATACCACCAGAAAGTTCGTGAGGGTACATACGATAAACACCTTCACTATTTGCAATACCAACTAATTCAATCATTTCGATTGCTCTAGCTTTTTTTGCTTCTTCTGTAATTCCAGGATTATGTAATTCGATTGCTTCTTCAATCTGATTTCCAATACGGAAAACTGGATTCAAACTTGTCATTGGTTCCTGGAAGATCATTGCCATTTCATTTCCACGAAGTTTCTGCATTACTTCGTCTGGAGCATTCACTACATTATATACTTTATCTCCATTATTAAAACGGATTTCTCCTTGAACTGTCTGTCCCTGTGGTCTTTGAACTAATTGCATTAATGAAAGACTTGTAACAGACTTTCCACAACCTGATTCTCCAACTACACCAACTGTTTTTCCACGTGGAACTTCGAAAGTTACACCGTTAACAGCTTTAGCTGTACCTATATCTGTAAAGAAATAAGTATGTACATCATCAAATTCAACAACATTGTCCGGATTTTTCATTTTTGAGATATATTCTGCTTCCGGAATATGTTTACGATTTCTTTTCTTTTCTATAACATCGGTAACACGGCGATTTTCTTTTGTAATCGCTCTTGACTCTTTACCGCTAATATACTCTGCGCCTTTTTTCTTAGCCATTGTCTACACCTACCTTTTCATCTTAGGGTCGAACGCGTCACGAAGACCGTCACCTACAAAGTTAAATCCTAATACTGTAATCAGGATACAGAATCCAGCTGGCAACCAAATCCACCAATAATTGGTCATTACGAACATGTCAGTTGCGCCCTGAATAATACTTCCCCAAGATGCCATAGGATATTTAATTCCAAGACCTAAGAAACTTAATGTTGCTTCTGTAATGATAATTCCACCAAGTCCCATAGTAGCTTGTACGATCAGAATAGGCATAACATTTGGTACTAAGTGTTTAAAGATTCTTCTGGAAGTACGGATACCATTTGCTTCGCAGGCAACCATGAATTCCTGTTCACGAAGTGTAAGAATCTGACCACGAACGATACGTGCTATTCCAGGCCAGCTTAAGAAGCCTAAAATAAACATCAATGCAAAAATACGAATGATTGAGTCAAGTTTCATACTATCCATTACTGCTCCCGCAATAACTAACATTGGCCAGTATGGGATACTATTGAATAAGTCTACAAATCTCATACATACCATATCTACCCAACCACCGTAGTAACCAGAAATACCACCGAAAATGATACCAATGATTAATTCAATACCGATAACAATAAAACCTACTGCTAAAGAAATACGTCCACCGAACATCAAACGAGTTAATAAGTCCATTCCGTTTGCATCTGTTCCAAGTAAGTGCTTTGAGGAAGGTGCTTCATATGTCAAAATCAATTCTGAAGCTTTTAATGTTTTGATATAGATATTTGAGTTAGTAGTTTCAGCAAAAAACTCTGCTTTCACTCCCTTATCATTAACTGATTTAAATTTAAATGTATCATCTCCAGCTGCAATTGCCGTTCTAGCATCTGCTTTAAATTCTGGTGAAAGCTGGATATCAGTCGCTGTAGCACTAATTAAAATTCTGGATACAGAAAGAATATCTTTTCCGTCTAATGTAATCACACCAGATCTTGTTAGTACGTTACCACTACTGTCTTTTTTAGTTTTTACATCTAAATCATATTCTTTTCCTTCATACTGAAAAGATGTAGCTTCTGCAATTACTGCAGCATCACTTACTACTCTAAACCCATAATTTTTTGCAAGAGCAGCAGACTGCTCATCAATATAATCACAAATTTCTTTTGAAGCAAGAGCGATTCCCTGTGCTTCACATAAATAGAATGATTTTGCATCTTTTGTTATAAAGTAAGTTTTTCCATCTGCATCAAATTTGGTCTGACCAGCTGTCTTTGCTGCAAGAAAAGCAGCTTTTGCAGTTTCTGTTAGCTGGAAGTTTTGATCAACCAACGCAACAGCGGAAGTACCTTTGTTATCAACTGATGCTTTTTTAACCAACTCGATAATACGATATAAATCTTTTCCAAGTTTATCGAACTGATATCCAACACCATCTGCTTCAAAAGTAGTCTTATCACCAGGTGTGTGAATAGCAAGCATTAACTGTGTTCTTGCACTTGTAGGAAACTCTTTTCCTTCTTCTACTGTATATCTAAATTCCTGATTATAAACTGCTGTTGCATAATCTTTTTTAATATTTTTCTGACCTTTAAATACCTGTGCAACTTCGTATCTAGAAAACATCATTCCTAAAAAAGCAAAGACGAACATAAATACTAAAATTACAAGACCGATAATTGCAAGTTTATTACGTAAAAAACGTTGAAGTACCATACGACCAGGTGATAATACTTTTACACGTTTTGATTCTTCTACAGCAGATTCACGCTCCTTATTCATTCCGGAGTTCTGCTCTTGATCCAATTTCTTATTTTCTTCCATTATAGGGCACCTCCATTATGCAATTCGAACTCGTGGATCAACTACAGCGTACATAATGTCTGCCACCAATAAACTGATCTGAGTTAATATAATAATAAACACGCTGTAGAACATGGTAAACGGAATGTCACCAACTGTTGTTGACTGAAAGAACGCTTGACCAATTCCAGGAATCTTAAATAATTCTTCTGTAATCATCGCTCCACTAAACAAACTTGGAATCATGTAACTCATGTATGTTACAAGTGGAATCAATGTATTTCTAAATGCATGTCTATTAATTACTACTTTTTCTGAAAGTCCCTTTGCTCTTGCTGTACGAATGTAATCTGCACTCAGTACTTCTAGCATATTTGTACGAGTATAACGCATCAGTCCACCAATACTTAACATACATAATGTTATAACTGGAAGAACTAAATGTTGAGCCATATCTCCGATTTTTCCGCCTAGTGATAAGTAATTATAATAACGTCCTGCAATACCCTCTGCTGGTAACCACTCTAATTTAACTGCAAATACATATTTCAGTAGTGTTGCCAAGAAGAATGATGGTAGTGACAGACCTGCTAAAGCAAAAATAGTTACTGCATAGTCTGTTTTGCTGTACTGTTTCTTAGCTGCTACGATTCCTAATGGAATACCAGCTAATACCTGAACTACAAATGAAACTATATTTAATGACAAAGAATAACCAATAACCTGATTAAACTTATCCACACAATCAATTCCCCATCTCCAGGAATTGCCGAAATCTCCAACTACTGCATGACTAAGCCATCCAATGAATCCAACTGGAATTGACTTATCAAGCTGATATATTTTATTCATATCTTTTAATATTTCTTTATATGATACGCCCTGGCTGGCTGCTGCTCTTTGTCTAGCCATACCTTCTACATAAGATGTAGGCATGCAACGAATAACTGCATACACAACAAGCGCACCAAATATAACAATCAGAATACCTATTAATATTCTCTTAATGATGTATTTACGCATAAAAAACCCTCTCTTTATCCTAGGTTTACCAAAAATCCCCTTCATGTCTCTTTGGAATGGTTTTTACACTAATCGAGCCTGAAACTCAGGCTCGATTAGGAAAACCACTTATTTTTTCATTTAAAACTTATTTCATTTCCATATTTTCGATTTCTGTAAACCATTTGTAGAATGTAGTAATGTCTGGTGTTACAGTATTCATTTTAATTCTTTCTGTACTAAAGATGATACAGTTCTGTCTCTGGTATACTGGCATTTCAACTGCCCAGTCCATGATCATTTCCATACATTCTTTGTATACAGATTTTCTGTAGCTCTGGTCTTCACTCATACGAGCTGCTACAATGAGTTCATCTAATTTGGTATCAGCAATATGATAATGGTTGGAATCTGATCCACCCTTACCAATGATTGATCCACTGTAGTAAATCTGGTACATATCTGGGTCTAATGATGCTCCCCAAGCTGCACACCATAATTCCTGTGTTCCAGCATCTAAGGAATCCCATAATACGTTAGTATTTGCTGGGTCATTGATGATTAATTCAATACCAATTGAAGCAAGTGCTGCTTTAGCATCTGTTAATACACCATATGATGGATGCTGTCCTTTTCCTTCTCCAGGAATGATAGCTGTATAAGACATTTTTGCGCCAGCTGGAGCTGCTTTAAATTTGCCTGATGCATCATCAAATGTATATCCAGCTGCTTTTAAGAAGCCTTTAGATGCTTCAATAGCTGCTTTGTATTTGTCTTCTGCAGACATTTCAGAAGTATAGATTGCTTTTCCTTCTGTATCTGTAGAGTAAGCAATTTTGTATCCTTCATCAGTAACCTGTGGTGCAGCCCAAGATGTATTAGAAATTGGGTAGTTGATTACAGATGCAGCTTCTCCGTAGTATGTGTCAACAGTTGTGTCACGGTATACAGATAAAACTGTCATGATAGCTTTACGTAAATTCTTGGATGCATCCGATTTAGGATCTCCAGCTACATTTACTGTATCAGCATTGATACCAATGTATCCGTATCCAAGATTATCTACTTTACTTGTTGAAATGATATTTCCTGTGATTTCTCCATTGGAGTTCATTTTCTTAACTTCGTTGAAACGGTCAACAGATCCTGTCATTTCTCCACAGTCAGCAACTCCTGTCTTAACGTTAGAAGCCATCTGTTCTGTTGTTACTTCTTTAAACTGTAAATCTTTGATCTTTGGTTCTCCAAGGAAGTAATTTGGATTAGATTTGAAGTATACAGTTTTGTTTTTGTACTCTTTGAAGATGTAAGGACCAGCTCCTAATGGAGTAGCAATTTTCTTCTGAACTGCTGATAAATCTCCACGTTTGAAACCAAACTGATTTTTATCATAGTTGTAAAGAGATTTGTCGCCATAGTAATGAAGTGGAACTACCTGGATACCTAAGATAGAGTATACAGCTGGAGCAGAGAATCCTTTTACAGTAACTTCGATACTGTAATCTCCAGTTTTCTTAACGCCTTCGATGTTTGGAACTTCTTCACCGCCTGCAGCATCAACTTTAATTTTCTTAACAATTGTCTCAGCTTTTCCGTTCATATCTCCATCGAAATATGTAGCGTCTCCAGCATAGTTTTCTGCTAATTTTTTGTAGTCAACACCATATGCTGCGATAACATCAGCTACGATTGTGTCGTAGTTTTTAGCTTTGTCAAATGCATAGTTTACAGCTGTACCATAACATGTAACAAAGAATTCTTCAGCAGATGCAGCACCCTTAGCTGCGAAGTTTTCTGTACACCAATCTTTTTCTTCTGTTAAAATTGTAGTAATTTTTTCTTTAATGAATGCTGACATTTCTTCGTTTGGTGCAGCAAGCATAGCTGCTACTTCATCTTCAGAAACATTAACACTTTCAGCTTTTGTAGAGTTCAGTTTGTAGTTCTGTAATCCAAGGATTGGATAAGAACCCAAAGTTGTTGAACCAACATATGAATTATCTAAGTATACATAGTATGTAAAGATAATGTCATCAGCTGTCATTGGTTTTCCATCACTAAATTTCACGTCATCGCGAATTTTAGCTTTGTAAACGGTCTGATCTTTAGCTTCGTCATATGACCAATCAAGATCAGCGATACCTTTGTACTTGTACTTCTTTCCGTTGTACTCTTTTGTTTCGCCTTTGATACCCTTTTTGATGATTTCGCCTTTTCTGTCGGTAGTCATAATACTTGCTTGTGTCATACTAACTACGTCCTGATCGTATGCTGTATCAGCATAAAATGGGCTGAACTTCTGGCTGAACTGGGAATAGCCTACTACTAATGGTTTAGTGCTAACTTTTCCGCCGCCTGTTTTCTCTTCTTCTTTGTCTCCACATGCTGTTAATCCAATTACCATAACAACAGCGAGAACAAGAGCGAGAACTCTTTTAAATTCCTTCTTCATAAAAACCTTTCCTCCTTAATCTTTATAACTATATCAAACCACCCTTAGATGGTATGGTATACAACTATACGAGCGATTCAGGCTCTTTTTCAATGTCCACTGTCTGTTCCTCGAAAACCATTGTCTTTTGTACACGACTTACATATTGTATCTGAAAATAGGAAAAAAGTAAAGCAGTTATGTTGAGTATTAC
>JAGOGN010000022.1 GCA_017996675.1 Lachnospiraceae bacterium
GGGTTGGGCTTTCTCAAAAAGCGAAAAGCTACCCGCAAACGTTATCCGGTGGGCAGAAACAACGTGTGGCAATCGCAAGAGCGTTAGTTGGAAATCCAGAATTACTTTTATGTGATGAAGCGACCAGTGCACTTGACCCAGAAACGACTGGAATCGTCATTGAGCTTTTGAAAAAAGCAAATAAGGAACTGGGAGTAACGATCGTATTTATTTCACACCAAATGGAAGTTGTAGAACAGTTGGCGACTAGAGTGGTTGAGATGAAAGAGGGTTATTTAAACGAAGACAAACAAATACGATATTATCAGTCTAAACGAAAGGAGGAGGAAAAATGGCAGTTGAGTGGATCCCATTAATTGGGAAAGGGATTTTAGAAAGTATTTATATGACCTTTTGGGGAAGCATCTGTTCTGGGTTGATTGGTCTGATTTTAGGAGTTCTCTTAGCCATGACCTATCGGGATGGATTAAGTCCGAATCGTTTCATTTACTTTGTAATTGGTACATTAGTAAACGTGATTCGCTCCATTCCATTCATCATTTTACTAATTTTCGTAGGTCCGTTGACCAGAACATTAGTTGGAACCACGTTAGGTCCTAAAGGAGTACTGGTACCACTCGTAATCTGTGCAGCGCCTTATGTAGCAAGAGTAGTAGAAACGGCCCTTTTCGAAGTTCCACAAGAAATCAAAGAAGCCGCCAGGTCCATGGGCGCAGGAGTGTTAACTACGATGTTTCGGGTTGTGATACCAGAAGCAATGCCGTCTTTGTTATCTGGAGGAGTGATTACTATCACGCTAATTTTAGGATATTCGGCAATGGCAGGGATTGTAGGTGGTGGCGGACTTGGTGATCTGGCGATTCGATATGGATATTATCGCTACGAAAGTCAGGTTATGATGGTCGTAGTCCTGCTATTAATTATATTTGTTCAAGTGATACAGTTATGTGGATTCAAAGTGGTTAAAAAAATAGATAAGCGAAAAACAGGAGGAAATTAGAAATGAAAAAATTAAGAATTTATGTATTGGTGGTCGTACTATTAATCGGAGTATTAGCTGGATGCGGAAAAAAAGAGGTGTCTGAACAGAAAAGGAAAAGTGAAGTGATTACAGTGGGGGCATCCCCAGTTCCGCACGCTAAAATTTTGGAATATGCTAAAAAATATCTAAAAGAAAAAGGTTATGATTTAAAAATAGTAGAGTTTACGGACTATGTACAACCAAATAAAGCACTACTTTCCAAAGAGTTAGATGCCAATTATTTTCAACATCAGCCTTATTTGGATGACTATAATCAAAAGAATCAGACTGATATCTTAGGACTTACAGGTATTCATTATGAGCCACTAGGATTATATGGAGGAAAAGTGCAGTCGTTAAAAGAGATTCCTGAAAAAGGCAAGATCGGTGTTCCAAATGATGGTAGCAATGAAGCAAGAGCACTTTTATTATTAGAAGATGCTGGACTGATTCAGTTAAAAAAAGGAGTTGGAGTTGCGGCAACCATCAAAGATATTGTAAAGAATCCAAAGAATCTTGAAATTATTGAATTAGAAGCGGCTCAGTTGCCAAGGTCATTAGCGGATTTAGATCTTGCAGTCATTAATGGTAACTTTGCACTTGACGCAGGCCTTAGTGTAGAAAAGGATGCGCTACTTTTAGAAAAATCAGATTCTGTTGGTGCAACCAAATATCAGAATCTGATTGCTGTTCGAAAAGAAGATCAAAATAGTGAAAAAATCAAAGCGCTGATTGAGGTGTTAACGAGCAAGGATTTAAAAGACTATATTAATCAAAGCTTTGAAAAGGCAGTAGTAGCAAAATAAAGCAGGTCGGATCCATTTTCATTCCATGATTGTATTTTTCATTTGAATTGCTTATAATAAATGAAAATGAGAAGGCGGTGAATGAAGATGGATCCGAAAGTAACGAAAGCCCTAAAGCAACTCAGTGTGACGACTGGACTTTCATTGTCGATTACACAAACAGATGCTCCGGATGAACTTGTATCACGTATTCAACAATTAGAAAGAGCTTATAAAGAAAATTATAGTGAAGAATATTATCTTTGTGGTCTTTTAAAGAAGGAAACAAATGACTGGAGTAGAAAATCTAAGAGTCCCTTCCTTCGAATGAATACAGGGGGGTATGTGATTGTAATCCAATGGGATTCTAAACAGGAAGATTCTATTTTTGATTTATTAAGAGCGGTTTATCCAGAGCGAAAGAAACATTTTTTTGTAGCGATGGAGAGTGGAACGATTGCAATGGTGAGATTTCAGGATCAGACAAGTAAGGAAGAACTATTGGCAGAGTGTGAAGGCATCAGGGATATGATTCGAAGTGAGCTTTTATGCGAATGCTTTTTTGGAATCGGAAAATATTTTGAGGATCGTAAAAATTGTGCAACTTCTTATGAGCAGGGTTTATATGCAATCAAAGTTGGCAAGCTTTTTTCGCAAAAAGAGCAGGTGTATAGTTATGAAAAGCTTGGACTTTACCGTTTGGTTGAAGATTTATCAGAGCTTGCGAGAAAGGAATTCGTGGAGGAACTCTTTGGAAATCGTCCAATTCCAGAATTGGATGAAGAATTAAAACAGATTGCAGTCTGTTTTTTTGAGCATGATTTAAATGTATCCGAAACAGCCAGATCTTTATACATGCACCGAAATACCTTGCTACATAAATTGGATAAAATAGAACAGGAAAGTGGGCAGGATATCAGGGCATTCAAGGGTTCTGTAAACCTGATGATCTTATTAATGATGAAACAAAAGGAAGATGGAAATCGTCCTTGTTGAATATACACAAAAACAGGTTATATTTTTCGAACATTGTGACAAAAGTGTGAAAAAGCAGGTAGAATATACTTGCTTTTTTACTAGTCCAAGATTATGATGAATTTGTGAATTGGAAACGATACCGATAACGGTACCGAAAACGGTATCGGAACAAAGGAGGAAGAAATATGAAATTGAAGAAAGTATTGTCCTTAGTGCTTTGTGCGGCAATGATTACTGGTATGACAGCAGGCTGCGGCTCCACCAAGGATGACAGTAGCAACGATAAAGGTGAAGTTTACTATTTAAGCTTCAAACCAGAGTTGACGAAGCAGTGGGAAGACATTGCAAAGAAATACGAACAGAAGACCGGTGTTAAAGTGAAAGTTGTAACAGCCGCATCTGGACAGTATGAGCAGACATTAAAGTCAGAAATCGCTAAAAAAGATGCACCAACTTTGTTTCAGATTAACGGACCAGTTGGATATCAGAACTGGAAAGATTATTGCGTAGATTTAAAGGATACAGATCTTTATTCTTGGTTACGCGATAAAGATATGGCAGTAAAAGATGGTGATGGAGTGTATGGTATTCCTTACGTTGTAGAGGGTTATGGAATTATCTACAATCAGGCTATTATGAACAAATATTTTGCATTAAGTGGTGCAAAAGCAGCTTCTATGGATGAAATCAACAATTATGAAAAATTAAGTGCAGTTGTAAAAGATATGCAGTCCCGTAAAGCGGAACTTGGAATTGATGGTGTTTTTGCTTCTACTTCATTCGCTCCTGGAGAAGACTGGAGATGGCAGACACATTTAATGAATCTTCCAATTTACTATGAATACAAAGATGCAGACAAAGCTGATATGAAAGAGATTGAATTCTCTTATGCAGATAATTACAGAGATATTTTTGATCTTTATGTTCAGAATTCCTGTACAGAGCCAGCATTACTTGGTTCTAAATCAGTTGAAAACTCTATGTCTGAATTTGCTCTTGGAAAAGTTGCAATGGTTCAGAATGGTAACTGGGGATGGGGACAGATTAACGAAACAGAAGGTAATGTTGTAAAAGAAACAGATGTTAAATTCCTTCCAATTTACACTGGAGTAAAAGGTGAAGAGAAACAGGGACTTTGTATTGGAACAGAAAACTTCTTCTCCTTTAATAAAGAAGCTAGCAAAGAAGATCAGAAGGCAAGTATTGCATTTGTAGAGTGGTTATTTAACTCAGACGAAGGAAAAGATATTGTAACGAATACTTTGAACTTTATCTCTCCATTCTCAACATTTGCTGATTCTGAGAACCCAACAGATCCTCTTGCAAAAGAAATCATTCGTTATATGAGTGATAGTGATAAGTACTCTGTAAGCTGGAATTTCACAAGCTTCCCAAGTCAGACTTTCAAAGATCAGATGGGTGCTAATTTATTACAGTATGCAACAGGAAAGAAAGAGTGGAAAGATGTAGTATCTACCACAATTAAAGACTGGAAAACAGAAAAAGCTGCAATTCAGTAATGAGAACAAGTTGAATAACAGGGGTGGGAGCGGATAGCCTCACCCCAATTTTTACATAGGAGGTTGCGATGCAAAAAACGTATAAAAAATATTTTGCGATATTTGCTCTCCCAACGATCATTGCATTTACCATTTTTTTCATTGTTCCATTTGTTGCGGGAATTGTCTTATCTTTTTGCAAATTCACAACTGTAACGAATGCAAGTTGGGTAGGAACGGCCAATTATATACGAGCATTTTCGAACGATGATTTTACAAATGCATTATGGTTTACTATTAAATTTACAGTGGTATCCATGATTACGATTAATGTGTTAGCATTTGCGCTGGCATATGCGTTAACAAGGGGGATTAAAGGTACCAATTTGTTCCGTACCGTATTTTTTATGCCAAATCTGATTGGCGGAATTGTCTTAGGTTATATCTGGCAGATTTTGATTAACGGAATCTTACGTTACTTCGATGCTACGTTGACGACCGATCCGAAATATGGATTTTGGGGATTGGTTATCCTTACAAACTGGCAGTTGATCGGATATATGATGATTATTTATATTGCTGGAATTCAAAATATTCCAACAGAACTGGTGGAAGCTGCACAAATAGATGGAGCGACTAGATTTCAGGCTTTACGCTATGTGACTTTGCCAATGGTAATGTCATCCATTACCATCTGCTTGTTTTTGACATTAACAAATTCGTTTAAAATGTTCGATCAGAACATTGCTCTTACTGCAGGCGGACCAGGTCGATCAACTTCTATGTTGGCGTTGGATATTTTTTATACCTTCTATGGACGTAATGGTTGGGAAGGGGTCGGACAGGCAAAGGCGGTTATTTTTTTCCTTTTTGTAGGAGCACTGTCATTGACGCAGCTGTTTCTTACTAGACGTAAGGAGGTGGAAGAGTAATGTTCAAAAAGAAAAATCATTCCTTACAGGAAGTTTCAAAACCCGCTGGAATCATGATGACGATTGTGCTAATACTTCTTTCTCTTCTTTTTTTATTTCCAGTTATTTTGGTGTTTTTAAATTCTTTAAAGAATAAATTATATATTAGTGAAAATCCATTTTCGTTACCTCTTCATGAAATGGCGGCAGGATTTGAGAATTTCACTATTGGAATCGAGAAAACAGGCTTTATAGCAGCAGCTGGTAATTCCGCATTTATTACCGTTTTCTCGGTAATGGCAATTCTACTTTTTACGTCTATGACAGCGTGGTGGATTACGCGAGTGAAAAGTAAATTCACCTCAGCAATTTACTATTTGTTTGTATTTGCAATGATTGTTCCGTTTCAAATGGTCATGTTTACGTTGTCCAAAGTGACGGATTCGTTATCCTTGAATACTCCAATCGGAATCATTCCAGTTTATGTAGGATTTGGAGCTGGGTTGTGTGTATTTATGTTTTCCGGATTTATAAAGAGCATTCCGATTTCTTTGGAAGAAGCAGCAATGATTGATGGATGTAACCCGATTCAGACCTTCTTTTTAATTGTCTTTCCGGTGTTAAAACCAACCGTCATTACCGTTGCAATTTTACAGACGATGTGGATTTGGAATGACTATCTACTTCCAAAACTGGTATTAAGTTCGGATTATCAAACGATACCAATTGCAGTGCAGTATTTGCGAGGTGGATATGGATCCATTGATATGGGTGCTTTAATGGCAATGCTGGTTCTGGCAATCGTTCCAATTATTGTTTTTTATCTGACCTGTCAGAAATATATTATTAAAGGAATTGCTGCAGGAGCAGTAAAAGGATAAGGAGGTTTTAGATGAGACAAGCAGGAATTTTAATGGCAGTGTCTTCGTTGCCTTCCAAATATGGAATTGGGTGCTTTTCAAAAGAAGCATATCGATTTATTGAATTTTGTAAAAAATCAGGTCATAAATGCTGGCAAATGCTTCCGTTAGGACCTACCAGTTATGGAGATTCGCCTTATCAGACTTTTTCATCTTTCGCATTTAGCCCTTACTATATTGATTTAGAGGAATTGATCAGCTTAAAACTGCTTACAGAAAAAGAATGCGAGGAAGCTGATTTTGGAACTGGAAAATGTGTTGACTATGGAAAGTTATATCAGAATCGTTTTCCACTACTACGAAAAGCATATGATCGCTTTTTAACATTTTCCTATCAGGATTATCCGTCTTTTGTAGATCAGAATACAGAATGGTTGGAAGATTATGCTTTATTCATGGCGTTAAAGGATGCACATGGTGGAGCTGGATGGACAACATGGGAATTAAAACTCAGGGAAAGAGACCCTGAAACGATAAAGCAAATGCGCTTAAACTATAAAAAAGAAATTGATTTTTATCGATTTTTACAATATTTTTGTACCAGACAGTGGAATCATGTTCATCAATACAGCAAAGAAATGGGTGTGCAGCTCATTGGAGATATTCCGATTTATATCGCACTGGATAGTGCAGATGCATGGGCAAATCCAGAATTATTTGAATTCAAAGAGGGATTTATTCCAAAAGCGGTAGCTGGATGTCCACCAGATGGTTTTTCTCCAACGGGACAAGTATGGGGGAATCCGTTGTATAACTGGGAACAGCATCAAAAAGAACAGTATCATTGGTGGAAAAAACGAATGAAGCATATGTTTTCCTTGTTTGATATTATTCGAATCGATCATTTTCGAGGGTTCGATGAATATTACTCGATTCCTTTCGAAGACGATACGGCAATCAATGGAAAGTGGAATAAAGGTCCTGGACTAGACTTATTTCAGGCGTTTGAACAATCCCTTGGAAAACTTCCAATTATTGCAGAAGATTTAGGATATTTAAATGAGAGCGTAAAAAAACTTTTGAAAGATACTGGTTATCCTGGAATGAAAGTGTTGGAGTTCGCGTTTGATTCTAGAGAGGAAAGTGATTATCTTCCTCATAATTATGAACACAATTCTGTTGTATATACGGGTACTCATGATAATGATACCATTATCGGTTGGTATCGCACGATGCCTCAAGCAGACCGGGATTATGCTCTTTCATATGTGAATGCGAAACATCATTCAGACTTAGAAATTGCTTGGGATTTTATCAGATTGGCATTTATGAGTGTAGCAGACTATGCAATTATTCCGATGCAGGATTATCTGGGACTTGGTAGTGAAGGAAGAATGAACACGCCATCTACGCTAGGAGGAAACTGGACTTGGAGAATGAATCAGGGAAGTTTAGAAGATGAACTTGCGTTAAAGATACGTAATATGATACATTTATATGGTCGGGAATAGAACCAAATGACAAATGCGAACGAAAAAGAGGTTTTGTTATGGGAACTGTTACTATCAAAGATATTGCAAGAGAATGCGGAGTTGGCGTCAGTACAGTTTCACGTGCGATGAATAACCATCCGGACATTAATCCTGCTACAAAGGAAAAAATAAAAGAAGTCATGGAGAAATATAACTATATTCCTAATAATAGTGCACGTAATCTGAAGCGTACCGATGCTCAGGCGATCGCAGTATTAGTAAAAGGAATTGGAAATCCATTCTTTAGCAGTATGATTACAACGATTGAGCGGGAAGCGGAGAAGAAGCGTTATTCTTGTATTTTGCAAAGAGTAGATGGAGCAGAAGACGAAGTGGATGTTGCGATTGAATTGATTAAAGAAAAGAGACTTCGTGGCATTATTTTTCTTGGAGGCTGTTTTTCTCATCCGCAGGAGCAGTTGGAACGTTTACAGGTACCGTTTGTTTTAAGTACCGTTGGGATCGTTGGTGACAGTGATGTAAACAGTTACTCGAGTGTATCGGTTGATGATACACAAGAAAGTTATAAAGTGGTTGATTATTTATGTCAGTTAGGACATAAGAAGATTGCAATTATTACAGCATGCAAAGAAGATGAAAGTATTGGTCAGCTTCGATTAGATGGGTATCAGAAGGCATTATTGGATCATCAAATTACGCCAAACGAACGACTCATTCATCGTATGGAAAAGTTGAATGATGAATATTCTATGGAATCTGGATATCGACTTGCGAAGCAGTTAATTGATTCAAAAGAGGAATTTACTGCACTGTATTGTATTTCAGATGCACTAGCGGTTGGAGCAATGCGGGCTTTATATGAAGCTGGAATTCGAATTCCAGAAGATGTTTCTGTGGCGGGATTTGATGGAATCAATTTGGGTCAGTTTTATACGCCAAGTCTGACCACATTGCGTCAGCCAGTAGAAGAAATGGCATTAGAGACCATTCATATTCTTTTTGGGGCAATCAAAAAGAAACCACATATTCAAAAGATTTTTACAGGAGAGTTGGTTGAGAGAGAATCAACTAGAGCAATGAAGGATTAAAGAACATCATTTCAATTAGAACGAGGTATAGCAAATGAAACAGGTATTTCGATTAGATGGCCCTATCTTTCAGATGATGAACAGAATTGGAGATCTGGTGGTACTGAATTTGCTGTGCCTCTTTTTTTGTATTCCAATTATTACAATGGGTGCTTCCTTTCAGGCGATGGATCAGGTACTGATTAAATTGAACCGTGGGGAAGAACCAAAGATCATTCGTACTTTTTTTAATGCATTTCGTAATAGCTTTTTTCAATCGACAAAAGTATGGTTATTTTTCCTGATTTGTGGTATTGTTTTAGCTGCAGACTTGTTGTTAAGTCAATCGATGAAACCACCTTTTCAAAAGATTTTTTTCTATCTGAGTGGATGTGGAAGTATTCTATTGTTTGGAATTTGGCTCTATGTATTTGTACTAGTAGCGAGGTTTGAAAATACAATGAAACAAACGATCAAGAATGGATTATTCTTATCGATTGCACATGGACCACGAACGATTGGAATGATTCTTTGCTGGATGATTCCGATTGTAGTTGCATCTATGAAGCCGGTACTATTACTTTACACAATTTTATTTATGTTATTGATTGGCGTAGCTTTACTTCGGTCAGTCAATATTCGAATAATTGACAAGATCATCGTGGATTTAGAAGGAGGAAAGCAATGAAAATTAATGCATTAGGAAAAGCATGTCCAACGCCTGTTTTAATGGCAAAGAAACAATTAGAAAGTAACGACCATAATTTTGAAATTTTAGTTGATAATCCGACTGCAGTTGCGAATTTGACCAGATTTGCAACAAATCAAGGATTAGAAGTAGAAACTACAGGACAAGAACCAGAATTCTGTGTTCATATTTTTGGAGATGGTTTCGTATCTACCGAGGAAGAGGAAAATATAGAAATGGAAAGCTGCAGTTGTAATAGTGCATCCAGATCAGTAGCTTATTTTATTGGTAAGGATCATATTGGTGAGGGCGAGGGCGAATTAGGATTTAATTTATTAAAGATGGCTGTTTATACATTGTCAGAGGCTGATCGTGTTCCCCAATATCTTTTGTTTATGAATAGTGGCGTTAAATTCGTGGTGAATCAAGACGAACAAATTGAACTAAGCTTACAACATTTAATTGAACGAGGATGTAAAATTCTTGTTTGTGGAACCTGTTTAAATTTCTATCAGGTTGCTGAACAGTTAAAACATGGTGTTGTCAGCAATATGTATGATATTCTTGGAGCAATGGAAGAGGTAGGGAAAGTAATATCACTATGATTAAAGAACAGTTTTATTTATTTACCTTTCATTCCACCCATAGTGCAATGGAAGCACAGAAATTATTAAAAGATTGTAGACCTATTATTATGCCGACATTAAGGTCCATTTCTTCAACTTGTGGGATCTCGATTCGAATTGAAGAAGCAAATCTTTTACAGGCGAAGTCTATCATTTGTAAAGAACCATCCATGAGTGGAATGGTCATTCTTTATCGCATTGAACGAGTTGGAAAAGAAGACATACCGACACGGATAGCTGATTTTTAAACAAAACCTTTGTTAGAAATAATGAAGGTTTTTTCTTGTTTTGATGCGACTATGATACAAGTGAATAGTATATTTGTAGATGCACAAACGATCGAAGTGCAAAGATGAAAAAGATAGATTAGGTGGTTTAAAGTTATGTTGTTTTCCAGTGTAAAGTTTGTATTTATATTTTTACCAATTTTTTTGGGCTGTTATTATCTGGTTGGAAACCGGTGGAAGAATTATGTTGCTTTTGCAGGAAGCATTTTATTTTATTCTTTTGGAGAATTACGATTTCTGCCGTTATTATTAGGAACGGTGGTCGTTCATTATAGTTTAGGACGCCTGATTTATTGTTCAAAGATCAAGAAGCAAAAGAGGATCTATCTGATGATTGGTCTGTGCTTTAGTTTTGGGATGCTTTTTTTGTTCAAATACTCTGGGTTTGTACTTGGAATCAAACAATTACCGCTTCCGTTAGGGATTAGCTTTTATACATTTCAGATTGTTTCTTATCTGATAGACGTTTATCGAGAAAAAATTATTCCAGAAAGAAATATTATCTATTTAGGAATGTACTTGTGTTTGTTTCCACAGCTGATTGCTGGCCCGATCGTTTTGTACTCGGATATTGAAGATCAAATTCGGGAGCGAAATCATTCCCTTTCGTTATTAGAAGAAGGTTTTCGGTATTTTACGATTGGTTTAGCTTCTAAAATGTTGATCGCAAATGTGATGGGTAGCTTGTGGACAGAAGCGAAAATGGTTGGATTTGCAAGTCTTTCCACGCCGATGGCATGGATTAGTATGTTTGCATTTTCTTTTCAGATTTATTTCGATTTTCAGGGATATTCCCTCATGGCAATTGGATTAGGAAAGATGATGGGATTTAAAATACCACAGAACTTTAATCATCCTTATACTGCAAGAAGTGTTGGTGAGTTCTGGCGCAGATGGCATATTACATTAGGGACATGGTTTCGTGAATACGTTTATATTCCACTGGGTGGAAGCCGGGTTTCAAAAGGACGAATGATTTTCAATTTGTTTGTTGTTTGGATGCTGACAGGATTCTGGCATGGAGCTGGATGGAACTTTATTTTGTGGGGATTAAGCTTATTTGTTTTGATTACGTTTGAAAAAGTTTTTTTACTAAAATATTTAGACCGCTATCGGGTTCTGTCTCATCTCTATCTGCTTGTGGTAATTCCAATGAGCTGGATGCTGTTTGCAATTGATTCACTGAAAGATATCGGAGTATATTTTCAACGATTATTACCGTTTTTAGGACACATACAGTCAGATTATATACAACAGACGGATTTTATACAGGTGCTTTCAAGATACGGTTTCTTCTTTGTGGCTGCGATCTTTTTTTGCACAGGATTGCAGAAGTTTTTGGGAAAATTAAAAATGCAAAGGCTGGTTGCATGGCCGATGCTTGTAGTATTTTGGGTTTGCGTATGGCAAATGATAACAGCAACTAATAACCCATTTTTATATTTTAGATTTTAAGGTGAGTGAAATGACAGTATTAACATTTTATAAAAAATATCCATTTTTAACATTACTTATCCTATCATCCATCATTTTTGGAGGATTGTTTTTTGGTAGAAAAGTATTTTTTGAAAAAAAAGTAACACAAATGGAACATCGTAAATTGGGTCAAACAATTCGATTTCATGGAAATATAGTGATCCCAATTCATCCTGGTGATTTTAGTAAACTACAGAAAACGAATTCTATAGGGACACAAGAGGGATTGGTAAATCGGGAACAAATACCATTTATGCAAAGAATAAAAAAGCTGGAGAAAGTAGAAGAGAACTATCTGGATGGCGCACTGTTTATTGGTGATTCCCGTACTTCAATTTTATATGAATATGCCAAATGGGATCAGACCGATTTTTTCGTGAAAAATGGACTGACTGTGTGGGATGTGAATACAATAACACTTTCTACAGTAGATGGAACCAATCAGACGCTAGAACAGGTCTTAAAGAAAAAAAATTATCCGAAAATTTATATCATGCTGGGAATTAATGAATTAGGAACGGGAAATCCGGATTCGTTTGCTGGACAGTATCAACAGGTCATTGAATCCATTCGACGTTTGCAACCGGAATCTTTGATATTTCTACAAGAAATACTACATGTGACCAGTCAGAAAGATGCTGAAAAGTCTTACATCAATAATCAAGAAGTGAATCTTAGGAATGATGCATTGCGAAAGATCTGTGATGGAAAGCAAGTGTTGTATCTAGATATTAATGAAGCATTTGATTTGGCAGGAACAAAAACATTAGATCCAGCCCTTTCTGGAGATGGAGTTCATATCCAGGCAAAGAATATTCAACGATGGAAAGATTATTTATTGAATCATGGTGTATTGTTTCCGTAAAGAAAAATTTAATAAACATTCATAATTTATGAATAAATATAAGAGATACTTAGACTGCAAATGCAGATTTCGGTATCTCTTTTGTTACATGAACAGGTAACAAATGTCACATGATTTCACAGTAATTTTTTAAATAAAGCCTTAATAATATTAGGTGTAACAAATGTAACAATTGCGAAACGATTCAATGATTTGAGAAACATGTGAGTAACAAAAACAGGATAAAAAAAAGAAAATGAGGAACAATATAATGGCGTATTCGCGATAAACATAAATAAAAAGTATTAATTCCTTTTAAAAGTCAAAATTAACGAAATTATAATTGCTAAAACAGAGTAACAGCGTGTTACATTGAGTAACATCACACACACTTGTGTTACATGTTTGAAATTCGGGAATTCTTATAGACAAAAATTTATAAATTCTTTATGATAACTTCATAACAAATACCCGCGACTAAATGATGAACGGGAATCAAAGGGAGGTATCACAAAATGGCTAAACGTATTATTGGAACAACACCGAAACAGGATGGATTTAGAATGCCTGGTGAATTTGAAGAACAATCAAGAATCTTCATGCTGTGGCCAGAAAGACCAGACAACTGGAGAAATGGTGCAAAACCAGCGCAGAAAGCTTATGCAAACGTAGCAATCGCCATCAGTGAATTCGAGCCTGTTACTATGTGTGTTTCAAAAGAACAGTATGCAAACTGTCGTGCACAATTGCCAGAAAATATCCGTGTCGTTGAAATGGCAAGTAATGACTCATGGATTCGTGACTGTGGACCAACATTTGTAATTAATGATGAAGGACAGATTCGCGGAGTCGATTGGGCATTCAATGCTTGGGGAGGACTTGTTGATGGTCTGTATTTCCCATGGGATATGGATGATGCTGTTGCTCAAAAAGTATGTGAATTTGAAGATATCGATTCTTATCGTACAGATGATTTTGTTTGTGAAGGCGGATCCATTCACGTTGATGGAGAAGGCACTTTGATTACAACAGAAATGTGTCTGTTAAGCGAAGGACGTAACCCACATATGAGTCGTGAAGAAATTGAAGCTCAATTATGTGAATATTTAAATCTTGAAAAAATCATCTGGATTAAAGATGGTATTGACCCAGAAGAAACAAACGGACATATCGATGATGTGGCTTGTTTCGTAAGACCTGGTGAAGTTGCTTGTATCTGGACAGAAGATACTGAAAATCCTTTTTATGCTGAAGCACAAGAAGCTTATAAAACATTAAGCGAAGCTACAGATGCAAAAGGACGTAAATTAAAAGTTCATAAATTATGTCTGACAAAGAAACCTGTATTATTAGAAGGTGCTGATTGCATCGATATCGTAGAAGGAACACTTCCAAGAGAAGATGGTGATGTATGTATCGCTTCTTACATGAATTACTTAATCGTAAATGGTGGAGTAATCGTTCCTCAGTATGATGATGAAAATGATGCACTTGCATTAGAGCAAGTACAGGCAATGTTCCCTGAACGTAAAGTTGTTGGAGTAGCTACAAAAGAAGTTGTATTTGGTGGTGGAAACATTCACTGTATTACACAACAACAGCCAAAAGCAAAATAAGAATCATCCAATGAAATAGCCCGAGAGGTAGAATGGAGTACTATTAAAGGCAAACGGAAAGAAAAAATTTAGACTATTTGACGCGATACTGTCAGTTATTTGTGTCATCTTTGTTGCAAAAGCAGCAGCACCAGTTGCAGTTTTAGGCAACTCACAGTATTTTTGGTGGATTTTTATGATTATTTTATTCTTAATTCCTTACGGCTTAATTGCTGCAGAATTAGGAACCACATTTGAAAGCGATGGAGGCTTATACGACTGGGTTCGTAAAGCTCACGGAAGAAAAATGGGAACAAGAGTATCTTGGTATTACTGGATCAATTTCCCACTTTGGATGGCTTCATTAGCTGTTATTTTCCCAGAAATGCTTCAAATGATTTTAAATATTAAAATCGGTGTAATGCCATCATTAATTATTGAACTGGCATTTATCTGGATCGTAGTCGCAATTAGTTTCTTCCCTGTCAGTGACAGTGTGTGGATTCTAAACGGAGCAGCAGTT
>JAGOGN010000145.1 GCA_017996675.1 Lachnospiraceae bacterium
GATGATATCCTTAGCCAGGAATTAGCCACGTGCGGATTATTTTTTGGCCATTTCATCATCTCTGCATGTATTTATCCTCCCACCAGAAAGGGTGCATAATCTAAATATCTAATATCTTACTTATACAGTTTATTATACACTCAAACTTCGCAGTTGTGAAACGGTCCATTAATTCTTAAATCAACTTTTTCAAAATAAAATAGCATAAGTCATCTCCGCTTTGTATAATGAAAGTGATAAAAATCCATAACACAAACGGAGGGCTTATGCCATGAATATTGTAACACATCATCATCATTCCAGTGAACTTCTTTCTTCGAAAATCTCACATTTTCTTGAAGAATTCCATGTCAGCAAGATCCTCAGCTCCTGCAATGCATATAAAGTACGCGGATTTTCAGTAAAAACGGTATTTCAGGTTGCCTTTGAAAATGCATTCAGCAACAAATCGTTTTTTCAGAAGGAGAAAGAGACTTTGCCCTCTCTCCCCTTTGCCAAAGATACGTTTTACCGTTTCATGAACTCCTGCAGTGTCAACTGGCGTAAGTTTACGCTTCAGCTGGGCTTTGCTGTTATCCATAAAATTGCTCCGCTTACGGATGAGAGTCGTCGCAATGTGCTCATAATCGATGATTCTCTTTTCAGCAGATCTCGTTCCAAGAAGGTTGAGCTGCTGGCAAAGGTCTATGACCATGTGGAGCACAAATATACCAAAGGTTTCCGCATGCTGACGCTTGGATGGAGTGATGGTAATTCATTCCTTCCGCTCAGTCATTGCCTGCTTTCCTCTGCCAACCGTGAAAACCGTCTGCAGGAAGCGTCCGTTGGCGTTGATGCCAGGAGTAATGGCGGTAAGCAACGTAAGCTGGCACAGACTAAAGCAACCAGCGTACTCCAGACGCTTCTGAAAGAGGCGAAAGCAGTCGAAATTCCAGCTAAGTATGTTCTCTTTGACACCTGGTTCTGTTCGCCGATTTCGCTGATTCAAATCAAGGAAATCGGCTACGACGTTATTGCCATGGTCAAGAAATCGGAGACCATCCATTTCCGTTACAATGGCCGAATGCAAAGCGCGCCAGCTATCTTCCGTGCTGCTACGAAACGTCGTGGGCGTGCCAAGTTCCTGCTTTCTGTAGAAGTTGAAGCAGTAAAAGACTCAATGTCAACACCGGTGAAATTAGTCTTCGTAAGGAACAAGAATAACCGTCAGGAGTATCTCATCCTAGCTTCGACTGATGTCAATCTGTCAGAAGAAGAAATCATTCAGACTTATGGTAAGCGCTGGAATATTGAAGTCTTTTTCAAGATGTGCAAATCGTTCCTGAAGCTGGGGAAAGAAAACCGGACAATGTCTTATGATGCCATGACGGCTCATGTCTCCATTGTCTTTGCTCGTTACACGATGTTGTCGCTGGAGCAGCGCCGAAATGCAGATAAACGCAGCATTGGTGATCTGTTTTTTGCCTCGTATGATGAGCTGCAAGATTTACGTTATATGGACGCGTTGCTATTGATTTTGAAAAAATTCATTGACAGGATAAAGGAACGAATGCTTTTCATGGAAAAAGAACTGGATGAGATGCTTAATTCTTTCTTAGAAAAACTGCCACTCTTATGGCACAACTGTTTGAAACACTGTGCATGATGTTGGCATTTAAGGAGTCACATTCCCTTGCTGTGCATTATTGCAGGCTTGTTTGGGATGTGCGAAGTTTGAGTAATTGACGTTTTCATTGGTCGCTTGTTTCCATGGCGAATGTGGATCGAGGAACTAGAATGGTATATCCGTTAACTCTTCAATGAGTTGAACATGCTTCGAAAACTATTTGTCTCAATTCGGTGTAACCGACAGGGGGAGTTATTCCCAGAGACCTTTAATTCTTCTTTGATGTACAGCAAAAAAGTTTTTACTCATTGCCTTGCTGCCAGGCAGATAACGATTTTTCCGGCCGGCCAATGTAACGAGACAGGTTTTAACTTACTTCCTTTTCAGCATATGCCTTCCAATAGCTGCGAAGGGAAGGTGCTTCCTAGCTGATAGAACATTACTCATGGAGAAATAGGTTGTTCTTTTCAGATACTATTATAACAGAGGTCTATGTATCAATTTTCAGTTGGTTCGCTATGAACTGATCCACTTAGATTGTAAATTCATCTCCAAAATCTTATAATTTATCATTTATACACGAAAAAGATGCAGAAAATTTATTAATTAAATGGAAAACAATACAAGAGATGTAGTATAATGAAAGAAAATAGAGTATTTAGACAGTAATCAAAGGAGGATGTATAGCATGAAAGGTAAAAGTGCATGGAACCCTTATTTGGCAGGTGCTTTAAGCGGAATGGTATCAATTGGTTCAATTTATTTTGTTGGTAAATACCTTGGCGCCTCAACAAGTTTTGTTCGAACAACTGGAATGATAGAGCAACTGTTTTTTCCAGATCGAGTCGCAATGATGCCCTATTTTATGAAAGAACTACCAGTGATCGACTGGCAATGGATGTTTGTTATCGGAATTGCTGTAGGTGCATTTATTGCTGCTATGGAATCAGGCGATTTTCATATACAGTTGATTCCTAACATGTGGAAATCTAGATTTGGTGATGGAATTAAGCAGAGGGCAATAGTTGCTTTTATCGGCGGGATTATTGCCATGTTTGGGGCTCGTTTAGCAGATGGTTGTCCTAGTGGGCACGGCTTGAGTGGTTCACTACAGCTTTCGGTTAGTAGTTATATTGCTTTGATTTGCTTCTTTATTGGCGGATTAATTTCAGCTAACTGGTTATATCGAGGAGGAAAATGATGATGGAACTTTTGTATGGTTTGATTACAGGTGTTTTATTTGGTTTTTTTCTTCAAAAAGGGCATGTCCTTCGTTATGATAAGCAAATCGGGGCATTACGATTGAAGGACATGACAATCATGAAATTTATGTTGTCTCATATTGCAGTGGCGATGGTGGGAGTTTATTTTCTTTATGATTTAGAATTAATCCAGTTATCATTAAAGCCGACAATTTTAGGCGGTGTTGTTATCGGTGCTTTATTGTTTGGACTTGGCTGGGGATTACTTGGCTATTGCCCAGGGACTTCACTTGGAGCGGTAGGTGAGGGGCATTTTGATGCATTATGGGGGATTATAGGAATGTTATTTGGTGCGGGTATTTATGCTGAAGTCTTTCCTTATCTAAAAACGACTGTTTTAACATGGGGAGATTACGGGAAAATTACTGTGCCGCAAGTTCTTGGTATAAACCATTGGGGGGTAATTGTTCCGGTTGTGATAATTATATTATTTTTTTTCCGGTGGTTGGAGAGAAAAGGACTATAAAAATAAATTTATCATAAAATGTTATAAATCTTCTTGACCACTACAACTACTACAGTTCAAGAAACTATCATCAAGTGCTACTATTAGGTAGAGGTAATAGAGTATGAATATTATACATCAAATCAGATATTGTAGTCGGTTTACGCTAACAGAGCACCAGTTGGCTGAGTATGTTTTACATCATCGAGAAACAGTAGCTCATATGAGCATGAAGGCATTAATGGATGCAACATTTGTCTCAAAATCTATGATTCATCGATTCTGTAAAAAACTAGGACTCAACGGTTTTAATGAGTTGCGAATACAGCTGATGGAATGCAAGGAGACTACGGACTCTATAGGTATTGATATCAATTATCCATTTTCAGGAGAAGATAGTCAACGAGTTATTGCTGAGAAATTAATGTTGCTCTATGAGAAAACCATTCGAGATACTCATAACTTCCTAAATTTAGATAGTCTTTTAGATATTGTAATGGTATTAGAAAAGGCATTATGCATTGATATATATACGCATGCTCATAATTTTAATGCAGCGGAAAATTTTCAGGATAAGATGTTGTCGATAGGAAGGCAAGTTACTTGTCAAGATGATGATTATAAGCAGCGTCGCCAGGCTTTAATGGGGGATAGAAACCATGTCGCAGTTATCTTGTCTTACTCTGGACGTGCAACTTTTATTAAGCGGCTTATTCCTATCGTAAAAAAACAGCATACTCCCATTTTATGGATAGGGCGTATGGGGAATGAAGAAATGGCAGAACAGTCAGATTATCAATTGTATCTAAGTGACTCAAACTTCGCAGTTGTGAAACGGTCCATTAATTCTTAAATCAACTTTTTCAAAATAAAATAGCATAAGTCATCTCCGCTTTGTATAATGAAAGTGACAAAAATCCATAACACAAACGGAGGGCTTATGCCATGAATATTGTAGCACATCATCATCGTTCCAGTGAACTCCTTTCTTCAAAAATCTCGCATTTTCTTGAAGAATTCCATGTCAGCAAGATTCTCAGATCTTGTAATGCATATAAAGTACGCGGATTTTCAGCAAAAACGGTATTTCAGGTTGCCTTTGAAAATGCATTCAGCAACAAATCGTTTTTTCAGAAGGAGAAAGAGACTTTGCCCTCTCTCCCCTTTGCCAAAGATACGTTTTACCGTTTCATGAACTCCTGC
>JAGOGN010000146.1 GCA_017996675.1 Lachnospiraceae bacterium
ACAAATGGCTGATATTCCTTTTGAGTTCTCGTTACTCCAACTACGCTTGCTCCCATCGCATGAACCTTCTTGGCAAATTCCGAGCCAATATCTCCCATGCCAACAACTAAAATTCGCGCTCCATAAATTGACGAAACAGTTCCCTCATCTTTCCATTGACATTGAGACTGATTCACCAAATAACGGTCCAGCTTTTTCATCATGAGTAAGAGTGTACCAATCATATATTCCGAAATTGCAAGCCCATAAGCCCCCGTTGCATTTGTAAGTATTGCGCCTTTTGGAAGAACTCCCTCATCCAGATATCCATCTGTTCCAGCTGAATTTAATTGTAGCCATTTTAAGTTCTGACTTCCTTCGATGAGTTTTGGAGACACGTTTCCAATAATAATAGTCGCCTTGTCTACCTGTTCTTTTTGAATCGTCTTTGGCTTTGTAAATTCAAAAACACTTTCCGGTGATACTTCCTGTAATAATTGCTTATGTTTCTCCGTTACTGGTAACATCACTAAAATATGATTCTTTGACGTCATAATTACCTCTTTTATTTTTTATATTTCATATCATAGATCTGATCCTTGGACAACGCACAGTCAGCCTTGATCACATCATTGACACGAATCAGGATCACCTGTTCATTATCGGCTACTTTTTGTTTGTAAATAATATTCTGAGGATCTGTAATGTAAATCCAGGTATCGCCTCCTACTGCAATGTAAGAAATCGATGCAACCTGTATGGTCTTTTCCTCAAATGTACGGTTATCCGTCATTCCAGTATTTGGATCAGACGAATCTGTATCATCATCTTTTGGTTCTTCTTTATCAAGATCTTCTTTGGAAACTTTTCCGTTAATCAATAAACGATACTTTGCAAAACAATCGTCTAAATTTGAAGATGTCGTAACCAAATTATACTGTTCCACATTTACCATAGAATAAAGCTTTACGATTCCACTAGCATCTTTTAAAACCATTACATAAGTAGCAGTTCCGTCTACATTGATCAATGATGGGAATGAAGCTTTATAACCCTTCTCCTGAACTTCTCCTTCTGCAGCCGCCATCGCCGAATTCTCATCTGCTCCAGCAACGGAAAAAGCATGTGCTTCTTGAGTTCTTTGGTTCACCATTATGAATCCAATGTTAGAAGCATCATCATTGACACTGGTAACACCTGTGTAAATCCAGATGTCGCCATCTTTTGAAATATAGCCATAATCTGCCATTGGTACCAGTTCTCCGTCTGCATTTTTTGCTTGCGCGATGGTTTCAGTACATTTTTTACATCCTTTTTTTCCTAAAATAGAATTGAAATATCCATTATTTAATAATCCATACCAGTTATATTGTTCAACAAGTAAATCCCCGTCAAATACTCCGTCTACCCATCTTGGGATATCTTTCAACTTATAATAAATGGAATCTCCCGTAACCGGATCACATACAATGGCTCCCTTAATTGTCTTGCCGCCAAAAAGTCCGATTTTATAGTCCACAACACTTGCAATATAGAATGGATTTCCCTTCTCATCAACTTCGAAATGAATATTCTCCATGATTACTGTTGGATAAGAGAAACGCAAATGTCTTTCCAGTTTTTTATTAAAATAAGATCCCGGAACAAATTTCATTCCTTCTTTTAATTTTACATATTCAGCCTTCTGACCAACTGGATCAACTTTGATATATCCTGGTACACCATTCTTGTAATTGCCAATAAATTTCAAAAAATTATCATAATGTAAGGCAGCTACTTTCACGGGAACGCCTTCCAAATCGATTTGTGAGTAATAATTATCTACGCTAAACTGGCTGACCACCTCCGTCAAGCTTCCCATCTTTCGATCTCCGAGAATCCTTGCGCTATTGGAATCCATCAGTGCAATTTTCGAAACTGCGTCAGCTTCATCCAAATCTTCCGTAATATTTTTATCTTTTATTTCCAGCATGGAAGCATAACGCTTTGCATGAAACATCTTTCCACTATAAATCTGTAACACGATCATCAATACAAATGCAATCATACAAAAGAAAATCAGATAAAAAGCCACCTTTCGGACTCCCTTAGGTTTACTGATATCTTTCAACTTGATCTTCGTTGCCGAAGCATTAAAGCTTGTCAGCAATAGAATTGCCGCAACTGGCAATATTACCACAATCATAATAAACATCCAGCTTCCTGGATTATGAATATTAAGTGATGGCAAGAAAACGTAATAACAAATACCTACCATAAGGATCCATGCGATCCATAAACTTAGTTCTACTTTCTTCTTCGTCATTCCTTCACTCCTCCAAACCGAATCATTGTACGGTTAATATCCTTAATACTAGTTGCACCACACATCAACATTGTATCTGTTAACTCTTCTTTGTACTTCGAAAGTAATGCAGTTACCCCTTCTTCTTGCCCACCATAGACTGCGTTCACAAAAGGTCTGGCAATCATTACCGCATCCGCACCCATAGCTAATGCTTTAAAAATATCCAATCCATTACGGATTCCTCCGTCAACCAAGATCTTCATCTGATCACCTACCACATCCACAATTTCTGATAAAACACTTGCAGTTGCAGGGCAGGAATCCAACACTCTTCCTCCGTGGTTGGATACCACAATGGCTTTTGCTCCAGCTTCTAATGCTTTCTGCGCTCCTTGCACAGTCATTATACCTTTTAGAATAAACGGTTTTTGTGTTAATTGGATAATTTGAGCAAGTTCTTCCACCGATTTACTGCCCGCAGGCGGAATGTTATTCTTCAAAAACGGTAATCCTGCTGCGTCAATATCCATTGCAACAGCAAATGCACCTGACTGTTCAACTAATTTCATTTTTTCTTTTACTGTATCAAAGTCCCATGGCTTCACTGTTGGGATACCAACACCATCCATTTCTAAAATAGCTCTAGTTGCCGCTTCCATTACATGCGGATCCGTTCCGTCCCCTGTAAATGCTGCAATTTTCTCTCTTGCACATCCATTTACCAAAATCTGATTATATTCCCAGTCCTGATATCGATCTCCATAATGCAACTTCACAGCACCCACTGGCCCTGCAAATACAGGGAGTTCAAAAGTCCTACCAAAAAGCTGTATTTTCGTATCCAATTGCTTCTTTTGTGTAATTGTATCCATACATAGAAAGATTTTCTGCCACTGTTCATAATTTCTGATTGCTCCAAGCCCACTTCCCTTTGCTCCAGGTCCTGGCATCTGATTCCTACATGCAAGTCCATTGCAAACTGGGCAACTCTTACAGAAAGGCCCCATGATACCTTTTGATGCCTCTAATACTTCTTGAATATTCATTTTGTCCCTCCTTGTCTCTTTTCTTATCATAACAGAATTCCCCCTCAATATACAAATAGAAAAAGCGCAAAATGCGCTTTTTCTTACTCTATTGCAATATTAATTTTTCAGTTCCATTTGATCCTCAAACATTTCTTCCCATGTCTGAAAAAGCACTTTAATAATCTGTGGTCCAATCTTAGAAATAAATACTAACTCAGAATCATGATCCTCTCTGGAATTCTCAGTTACTGGCTTAATATCGACTTTCTTTCCTACAACATCAACCTGACACATTCCCAACTCGGATAATTGAAAGAATCCTTTAATACGATACGCGTCTTTTTTTACTACATTTAAATAATTCAAAAGTTCCTGTGTCGACTTGGCTTTTGTATATTTCATAACAATAGTCTTCGGTTTAGTCTCTTCTGAATTGGTGGTTTCTTCTCCATCACTCCATTGATACTGCAACAAGTCCGTCTGCATAAAATCATAATCCGTCTCACCCATCCTGCTGGTAGTGACCTGACATTTTGGATTAACTTTTCGAACCCGATCTAATACAGCTGTCATTTCCGTCTCCGATAATAAATCTGCCTTGGTAACAACCGCCAGATGACAATGTTTCAATTGTCTCTCGATTGTTTCCAGTCCCGAATTATCTAATTGGTCAACAAAATTATTTCCATCAATCAAACAAATTGTTCCTAAAAAGTCAAATACTCCTGGCGCATTCATCTCTACCGCCTGAAGAATCTCTTTCATATTCGAAGGATCTCCCCAGCCAGAACTTTCTACAAAAACAAAATCTAGATCTTCTTTTGCAATTTCAGCTAACGCCTCTACAAATGAAAGTTTTAAGCAAGAACAGAAGATAGAGCCACGGTTAATTTCAACCATGCGAACCTTTTCGTCTGAAAGAATTTCACCATCGATACTGACTTTTCCAAATTCATTCTGAATCACACCCGCTTTAAACTGATTTTTTTCTAAAACCTTTTTCAAAAAAGTAGTCTTACCTGCACCTAAAAATCCTGTTAAAACATACAATCCTTTTTTACCCATTTGTCTGCCTCCTATAAAGAGAATCACGTTTTTCGTTCAACATATTTAAGAACATGAATCTATTTCTATTGTAACAGTGAAAACTGTTGGACGCAAGCCATTAGTTGGGGAATATATTTTTCCGGTGATACCCCTTCATACTT